>JABAAS010000100.1 GCA_014238625.1 Alphaproteobacteria bacterium
AGCTTTGGAGCGTATTTTCATACTTCACGCGGATCATGAGCAGAACGCCTCGACTTCGACTGTTCGTCTAGCTGGTTCATCTGGTGCGAATCCATTTGCCTGCATAGCGGCGGGCATTTCGTCTCTTTGGGGTCCGGCGCATGGCGGTGCGAACGAGGCGGTATTGAACATGTTAGAGGAGATGCAGTCTGTTTCTCGAGTAGGAGAGTTTATCGCGCGAGCGAAGGACAAGCAGGATTCATTTCGCCTTATGGGTTTTGGTCATCGAGTTTATAAGAACTACGATCCTCGAGCTGCGGTTTTGCGCTCGAGCATGCGAGAGGTTTTATCGGAGCTAGGAGTAGAGCGCGAGCCTCTTTTCGAGCTTGCGTTAGAGTTAGAGAAGGTAGCTTTACAGGATTCGTATTTTGTGGAGCGCAAGCTATTTCCGAATGTTGACTATTACTCTGGCATATTGCTACGCGCGATGGGTTTTCCTCGTAGTATGTTTACGGTATTATTTGCGTTAGCGCGCACTGTTGGCTGGGTAGCGCAATGGCGTGAGATGGTAGAGGATCCGTTGCAGCGCATAGGTCGTCCGCGCCAGCTTTATTCTGGCTCACGCCTTCGCGCCTTTGTGCCTTTGGCTGAGCGCCAGGGTTGAACGCCAGGGTTGAACGCCAGGGCTGAACGCCAGGGCTGAACGCCAAGACTGAACGCCAGGGTTGAACGCTAAGACTAATTTGTTAGGACTGAACATTAGAAGCATGACTATTATCACCCGTTTTGCGCCTAGCCCGACTGGCGCCCTGCATATTGGCGGAGCGCGCACTGCTCTGTATAATTTCCTTTATGCGAGGAAGAGTGGAGGCAAGTTTCTTGTTCGCATTGAGGATACGAACAAGCAAGCAGGCGAGCCATCTGGCGTCGACTTTACGGAGATTGGCGAGTCGATTCTTGCGGACTTGTCTTGGCTTGGCATTAATAGCGATGATCCAGCGATGCTACAATCAGACCATCAAGCTCGCCATAAGGAGGTAGCCGATCGTTTGATAGCTAAAGGTCAAGCCTATTATTGCTACGATAGTACCGCCCGCGTTGATAGGGATAAGGCTATTGCGGCGCGTAAAGATAACATCGTCTTCAGGAGTAGCTGGCGAGATAAAGTCGCACCCTTGCAATCCGCTCATAATGGAGATAAGGCGGTTGTGCGCTTGAAAGTTCCGCAAGAGGGCTCGATCACGATAGAGGATTCGGTTAAGGGTAAGGTTACGCTCCCGCATGATCAGATAGATGACTTTGTGTTGCTCCGCTCTGATGGCAGCCCTACCTATATGCTTTCTGTTGTAGTTGACGACTACGATGCGGGGATCACGCATATCATACGGGGAGATGACCACTTTACGAACAGCTTTCGCCAGCGTGCGCTTTATCGAGCTTGTTGCGCGGCGGGTATTTTTGACGACACTATTTCCGAGCCTTTTTGCGCGCATATCCCGTTAGTTTTAGACGAGAAGGGAGAGAAGTTATCGAAGCGCAAGGGAGCTCGTTCGATCGGCTCTTTTCGCGCGGAGGGCATTTTATCGGAGGCATTGGTTAACTTCATACTTCGTCTTGGTTGGGGGCATGGTGATATGGAGATTTTTTCGCAATCCGATGCTATCGATTTGTTCGACCTTAAGGGTTTGAGTCATGGTGCGGCGCGCGTTTCTTATTCGCGCCTGCATAGCTTGAATGGTCACTATTTGCGCGAGCTACCGCTTGCGGATTTACAGCGGCGGCTAGAGGATTTTCTGCCGCGCGACATTGACTCGATTGAGCGTACGCGCTTTTTGAAGGGAGTAGATGGTCTGCGCAAACGAGCGAAGAGCTTGCGAGACATAGTTTCGCTCGGAGATTTCTATCTTCGCGCGCCAAGCATTCCTCTATCTGACCCGCAAGCGCAAGGAGTTTTGGCATCTTCGGAGCAGGATGTCTCGAGCCTCTTACTCAGTTTGCGCGGTTCATTTGCGCTCCTTCAGGATAATTGCTGGGATAGCGCGAGCATTACGGACTTGCTTCGCTCTACTGCGAGCAGCGAGGGTTTAGGGTTTGCTGCTGTTGCGCGTCCTGTTCGGGCTTTATGCGCGGGTCGTATGGATTCACCGGACTTGAGCGAGGTTTTGGCAATTTTGGGCAAGGACGAAACGCTAGCGAGGCTTGAGCGCATCGAGCATTAAATATTAGCTGATGTTATTAACTTGGCGTCCATCCGTGCATAGTTAAGATGTTGAACTCTGCGAGCAACTGCCTCTCTGGCACCGCCCGCGTCTCTTGCTTTATTTTCCCTTGCTTTATTTTCCCTTGTTTCATTTTCTCTTGCTTCATATTTTCTTGTCCCTGCTTATTTTGCCAGCTTTTATTTTTCGGGTATAGTTTTTCTGCGAGCTCGATGACCTCACGCGATAGAGGAGTAACTGCGCCGAGACAATTGCTCTCTCCCATCAACTGCAAGTCTAGCAACAAGTCTTTGAGACTATGATATCCGACCTCTACTGGCTCGCACTCTGTGAAGGGATGAGCTAGCGGCAAATCGCGCAGACAATCGCCGGCGCTAGCGATGGATGGCTGGGGATGTATTCGCCCAGCTACGCGGCTACGCAAAGTTGCTTCTGCCTGCAACAACACGCGAGCGAGTGTCGCGAGAGTGCCTTCAGCGAATGATACGGCGTATATTGGTGCCTCCTTATCGAGCAACCTAGTTAATGCCTTTAGCGCACTTGCCAAGGCAAGCTGTAAGGATATAGTAGATTCGCGAGGAGCAGCGAGTTCCCAGTCGATGGAGAAGAAGGCGAGCAGACTATCGAAAGGCAAATCATCTGTATTTATTTCTTTTTTGACGCTGAACTTTGTGCGAACCTCGCCCTGTATTTTTTTTATGTTGCGCTGCAATTTTTCTCGCATCAGAGAAGCGGGCTCGCAAAATGTTACCTTTGCGATATTGTCCAACAGCCCCGATTTTTTCAATGCCTCGAGTAGAACTCTATCACGAGGATTAATTACCAACAGATTTTGCAGAGGTTTTTTCAGATCTTTGATCTTATCTACGACATTGCAAGCTGCGTGTTGAAATAGGAATTCCGCGTCCTTGCCATGCTTTTCGCGTCTTTGTAGCAGTCGATTTCGCAACGCTAAGCGCCGCGCGAGATAAGGCATTTTAGCTAGCTTACTTTTGTTGCGTTATTTTCACGCGAGCTTTTATCATTTTGTATCATTTTTTGTCGATTTTTGTCGATTTTTGTCGATTTTTGTCATTTTTGGTGCGCATTGCCTATCCCAATCGCCGAGCTATTTTTGTGGCGGCACGACCGCCCAGCCGACTTCTGGCTCTGGCAACCCTCGCACTCGATTAGGTTTGCGCCCCAGCACCTTGCGCCATGGCACGAATATAGATTTTTGTATTTCATATTTTTTTCCCAACAGAGCTTTTTGGTACTGAACAGGCATCTGGTATATATTTTTTTGCTCGTTGTTATTTCTTTGGACATGCCACAGCACGACGGCACCTTTTTCCTCAAATGCCTCGTTAGTTATCCATGCTGACTTATTGTAATCGAGTTCTTCGAAGACGGAAGGTCTATCGTCTGAGAAGAAGGAGACATTACCAGCGAGCCATTGCTGTCCGCCGACGATTTGGATTTTTCCGTATCCTTTTTTGCGCCACTCTGTTTCAATAAATTTTGCGAGATACTCGCCGTCAAAGTACGGCAAGAGTCTCCGATTA
>JABAAS010000101.1 GCA_014238625.1 Alphaproteobacteria bacterium
TGCTGGAGAATGGAGCGAATAGCTCTTTTGTCTATCAGGCATTGGATACTCGTATATCTTTAGGCGATCTTACGAAGGAGCCTGAGCAGCTTGTCCGCGCCAATGCCACTAGGTCGGCTAATAGGTCTGCTAAGTCCGTGACTAAGTCTACTGCTCAGCCTCCTGTTAAGAAGTCGCAAACAAAAGATAAGATAAGAGATAGAATAAGCATCCGCGCTAAGGACAGGAGCAGCCTGTACGGACACCCTCAAATACCGCTACCGCCCGATATTTTCAAGGATCGTCAGAATTCGCAAGGCTGGGATATAAACGATGCGTCGAGCTTTGCTGATTTGCAATCGCGCCTAACACCTTGGCTTAGCAAGCAGCATGAGGCAAGCTCAGGTTCAGGTTCAGGCTCAACTAATGGCAGCAGTGGCAAGATAAAACCTACGACGAGCTACTGTACGGCGAACGGTGAGGTTATCGGCAAGTTTTTCAAGGCGAGTGATGCTGAGATAGAAGGCACTTGCGCTGAGGCTTGGCGCGCGCAGAGATCTTGGTCTGAGATGTCGGTTGATGAACGAGCTACTATTTTAGAACGAGTAGCGGACTTATACGAGGAGCATAGTGGCGAGCTTATGGCTTTGCTTGCGCGCGAGGCTGGTAAGACTCTGCTAGATTCGATAGGCGAGGTTCGCGAGGCGGTAGATTTTTGCCGTTACTACGCGCAGCAAGGACGCGAGCTATTTTCGCGAGCTGGCGACGGCTACTCTATCGACAGAGGTCCGCTTGGACTTATCGTCTGTATTTCACCTTGGAATTTTCCGCTGGCTATTTTCACGGGTCAGATAGCGGCAGCGCTTGTTTGTGGCAATAGCGTGGTTGCGAAACCGGCGGAGCAGACTCCATTGATAGCTCACCTTGCGGTGCAACTATTTTATCGAGCGGGCTTGCCGCGCGGAGTTTTGGGTTTCCTGCTGGGAGAAGGAGAGGATGTAGGCGTTAAAACTCTTACTTGCGCGAAGGCATCTGGGGTTTGCTTCACTGGCTCTGGCGATACGGCGAGGTCGATTGATCGCTTGCTCTCGCGTTTGAGCGGAGGCAAGTCTGTTCTTATAGCGGAGACTGGCGGCATTAATGCGATGATAATGGATTCGACTGCCTTGATGGAGCAGGTAGTGCGAGATGTTTTGGTATCGGCATTTCAGAGCACTGGTCAGCGTTGCTCGGCGTTGCGAGTTCTTTTTGTACAGAGCGATGTGCGAGCGCGTTTTATTCCGATGCTTGTAGGAGCGAGCGAGGAGCTGCGTTTAGGTCTGCCTTGGCTAGCGTCGAGCGATCTTGGTCCGGTTATCGATTCTGCGTCGCGCGAGCGTCTTGTTTCTTGGTCTCGTATGCTTTCGGGGCAGGGTAGCCTTGAGGCTGGTGGTGCGAGATGTTTATTCAAGGGCAAGCTACCGTCATGTGAGCTTGCATCGAATGAGCTTGCATCTAGCGAGCTTGCACCGAGCTCGCGCGGGGGTTTTTGGTTTGCGCCGCATATTTTTGAGCTAGCGGACATGGGTTATTTGACACGCGAGGTTTTTGGTCCAGTTCTGCATATAGTTAGCTACGGCAGGGACGAGGTTGGTGGTTTGGTTGAGCGGATTAATGGTATGGGCTATGGACTTACTTTTGGCGTGCATAGTCGGCTAGAGGGACGGATAGCGAGTTTTGTTTCTGCGTCGCGTTGTGGGAATATCTATGTTAACCGCAACCAGATAGGAGCGATAGTTGGTTGCCAGCCTTTTGGGGGAGAGGGACTTTCTGGCACTGGTCCGAAGGCTGGCTCTCGAGGTATTTTGCTTCGCTTGAGTTGTGCTGAGGGGGGTAGATTCAGGGTAGCCTCTGGCTCTTCTGGCTTGCGCAAGAAAGTTACTAGTAACATTGCTAATAACATTGCTAATAACTTTACTGGCAATTTTGCGAGCGGCTTGAGTTTAGTTAATTGGCGTAGTTTGCTTATTCCGAAAGTAGGTCTTTTTGACGGAGTTGGACTAGACTCTTTGCAATCTAGTCGCTCGCAGGACTGGACTTACGCGCCGTCGCGACTGCGTGTTTTATTACGAGCGGTGCGTAGATGGCGTGGTGATTTTCGCAAGTTGGGGGAGTTAATTTTATCGCAAGCGCGTTTATGCTATATGGGCGATGGGACATTGGAGGGCACGACTGGCGAGCGTAACCAGCTATATACGACCAGTCGTGGAGTGATAGCTTGCTTCGGGGGAGGCATTGACTTGCGAACGACTGAGATTGTTGATAATGGCTATGGTTTGACGGGGGAGCAGATACTAGCTCTGCAGGTTTTGGGTTCTTTTGCATTTGGCAACCGCGTTATTTTAGCGGGGGCAATGGCTAGCGAGAAATTAGATATTTCCGAGCTGGATATTTCGAGTTTGGGTAGACTTTGTGGCGAGCTTTGTTCTTTGGCACCGCGAGGCTATGTTTCACTGCTGAGGCGAGAGGGGGAGTCTAGCGCGAGCAAGAAGGTTGGAGCCCCCCCCATTGACGACTTTACGCTTGAGGCATTGCGTTCGTGCGATGCGTTGCTATTCGATGGCGGAGCGGCTGAGCGAGCGACCTACAGCGTTGCTTTATCGGATTTTTCGGATCGTAGACGTTTGCTTTTGAGTTTAGAGGACGATGTTTGCTTTTTGGGCGTGCATCGAGTGGTTAGCGAGGACACGACTGCTTCTGGCGGTAACGCATCTCTGTTACTCACGGCGAGCAAAGATTAGACCAAAGATTATAATTTAGCAGGTTAACTCCTACGTACTCACAGTTGCGCCCTCATAGTTGCGCCCTCATAGTTGCGTATTCACGGCTACCGTATTCACGGCTGCGAGCTAGCGGCAAGGACTATTCTTTAGATTTTTTCATTTATTAGAGAGCTTTAGCAATATTTTTGCTACCATATTTTTGCTTGCTTTAACCACGAAAACCTCTACTAATAGCAGTATATTGCAATAGAATTATCCTTTATATTTTTCAGATTGGTTTTTGCTATGAATGCTCGCAAGCAGGTTGATATTGAGAACAAGGTGAGTGTTGTATCTGGCAAGAAGGCTAGCCTTTGGGCTGATTCGATCAAGCGAGCGGAGGATGCGGCGCATGCTTTTTATGCGAGCAGGCGTGGCAACAGGCGAGCTAGCATGGCTGAGGGTGGTGGCAAGAGTGTTAGCAAGAATGTTGGCAAGAGTGTTAGCAAGAGTGTTAGCAAGAGCGGTCCGTCGAGATTGAGACGAGCTGGCGTTTATATCCGCGGTCTTCGCCTTCCGAGTCCTAGTGAGTTAGCTGCGTATAATAAGGCTTTACCTGGCATGGCGGATCGCATTGTAGGGATGGTTGAGCGAGCGCAAAAGGATAAGATAGCTGCTGATCGCTGGCGTCGTTTTACGACTTTTATTTCTGGTTTGGGTAAGATTTTTTCTGGCGTTAGTTTAGAGTTTATGGTTCGCATGATTATTTTAGTATTAGGATTTTTTTCGATAGCGGTACCGTCTTTTTTAGGTCTTGAGTTATTTGAGGCGAAGAGTTCATTGGAGATTAATTTATTTGCGGATGCGCTTATTGCTTCGGCTATTGGTTTAGTTGTCACTTTACTGGGTCGTTTTGCTTACATCAGACTGGG
>JABAAS010000102.1 GCA_014238625.1 Alphaproteobacteria bacterium
TCGCTAGTCGCTGGATGCAACGCCGCCTCAATCGAAGCGCGACCAGGATTGGCTATCGGAGTCGGCGGAAGACCCGCGTGGATATAAGTGTTATACGGATGGTCTCGTCGTAGCTCGCTTCTTCGCAAACCGCGACCTAAAGTGCCTCGCTTCTCGCTCTCCCAATAAACTAAAGTCGGATCCGTCTGTAGCTTCATTCCTCGAGATAAACGATTGTAAAAAACGCTCGCTACCAAAGCACGCTCCGAAGCAACACCAGTCTCTCGTTCTATTAGCGATGCCATCGTCAATATGTCTAGCTTGCTACGCAAAAACTCTCGCGCAACATCGCTACGCTCCCCAAACCACGCAGATTTGAGCAGCGTGTGCATCGCCTTCTCCATACGCAAAATTATCGAAGAGCGATTGTCCTCGCGGCGATAGTAGTAAGTGTCCGCAAGTAAGTAGCCCTCCGCTACACGAGGTAAGCTGTCACCCGTAAGATGCTCCGCCGATAGTAGCAGTTCCGATATCTGATAATAGGTCAAGCCCTCCGGCACCGTGATGCTATAGCGGATCGTCTTGCCACTCAACAAAAGCCTGAAAATGTCGTATATGCTACTACGCCGAGATAGCATATATTCTCCTGCCTGTAGCGAGCCGTCTAGAAAAAAAACTCGCGCAACTAACTCGAAAAAATAACCATTGCGTACCGCTCCTCTGCCCTCTAGTTCTCGCGAAATCTGACGCAAGTTCCAGCCCTTCCTAAATAATATACGAATGCCAGAATCGTCCCCATCCTTATCAACATCCTTGTTGTCTACCTGCTCATCTCGCACAAGCGAAGAGGGCTTAGTCTGTTCATCTTTAGTCTGCTTGTCTTTAGTCTGCTTGTCCGTAACGCTCGCAGTCCCCGCTGTCTCCAAGGCAACATTACTGGCAACATTACTGGCAACATTACTTTTATGCGGTAGCTCGTATTGCCAAAAAACCTCGAATGCTACCAGTGCCACTAGGGCTGCTAATCCGAGCGAGGCAAAAAGAAAAAGTCTATTTAATTTCATAGTGAATCTCATAGTAAAGCCCATAGTAAAGCCCATAGTAAAGACCAGAATAAAGCCCAGAATAAAGCCCTTGGCGGTGGAACTATTAACAAGGATAGCTCCCAAAATAACACCTAAGCTAACACCTAAACTAATACTTTAGATAGTGCTTCCTAATGTCTAACATTTCCCAAAAACCAAGCATACATTCGCTCCGCCAAAGCCAAACGAATTCGAAAATACCGCCTGCAGTGACTTGCTCTTGCCCTCTAATGCTAGACGATCGATAGGACTCGCGCTAGATGGCTCCTCTAAGTTTAATGTCGGCGGCATATCACCACTTTGCAATGCGCAAATCGAAATAATCGCCTCAATAGCACCGCTCGCTCCTAATGCATGACCAAGCGACGATTTCGTCGAGGAAATGCACAAGCCGCTCGCATCCGCTCCATAAAGTCGTTCTATCGTGCGTAGCTCTATGTCATCGCCAAGTGGCGTCGAGGTGCTGTGCGCATTGCCATAGCCTATCTGTGATGGCTCTAAACCAGAGCGCGAAAAAGCAAGACGCATCGCGCGGTAAGAACCCTCGCCCGCCGGATCAGGGGCTGTGATGTGATAGCCATCGCAAGTAGCAGCATAACCTCGCAACTCAGCATAAATGCGCGCTCCGCGTCGTCTCGCTTGCTCATACTCCTCTAATACCAAAACCCCCGCTCCCTCACCCATAACAAAGCCATCGCGCAACTTGTCCCAAGGGCGCGAAGATGCCTGAGGACTAGCGTTAAAGCTCGAAGACATCGCGCGCGCCGCGCAAAATGCGCTGTAACTCAAGTCCGTAATCGTCGCCTCCGCTCCGCCAACTATCATCGTGTCCGCATCATCGCAGATAATCGCTCGCGCTCCCTCCCCTATCGCATGCGAGCCCGTAGCGCAAGCACTCACTACCGCATAGTTAACTCCTAAATAGCCATGGCGCAACGCAACCTCCCCACTTAAACTATTAATCATCGAATAGGGTACAGAAAAAGGACTAACCCTGCGCGCGCCCGCATTATGCAGCGTGCTATGCGCCGCAGCTACAGTCGATACTCCCCCCATACCTGAGCCTAGCAAAACGCCCGTGCGGTAACGCGCAGATTCGCTATCTAACTCAAAGCCAGAGTCCGATATCGCAGAGTTACTAGCCAATATCGCATACTGCATGAACTTGTCCATACGCCGACGCTCCTTCAAGCTCAAACCCCGGCAGTCGTTGTAAAATCTACTCGCAGGCGAGCTATCGGAACTGGCGGGGGGGCTATCTGGACTGGCGGGGCTCGCGGGGCTGGCGGGGCTGGCAGGGCTCGCGGGGCTATCTGGCAAACTATCGCTTGAAGCAGAAGAAGCAGAAAAATCTTGGAGAAAAACCTCGCCCCCCACTCGGCAAGCTATCTCATCAGCGCAAAAGCTCTCGATGGCGCCAATGCCACTCGCGCCAGATAGCAAACGCGACATAACATCGCCAACATCGCTACCAAGCGCAGATACTATCCCTAGCCCAGTGATAACTACTCGCCGTTCTCTAGTAGCTCCCATCAAACCTATGCCCAAATCTCTATACTAATAAAAAATGATAAAAAACGCGTGTGGAGACTATTATTCGCAGTAGCAAATAGTTCATAAAACCCTTTGGAAAATCCATTGGAAAACCTATTCGAAAACCCTTTGGGAAAATCTTTGGGAAAACCTATTCGAAAACCTTTGGGAAAACCAGTTAGCCAGAGCAAAACCGCAACTCAAAGACTACAAAAGCCCAAAGAAAGCACAAAGAAAGACTAAAAAAGACTGCAAAAACGCTAAAAAAAAGCTACAGCCATCTCGCCTCTCACAAGTGTCCCAAAATCTAATTCTCAGCCCAGAAACCACTCCGCCCAATAGACTGCCTAGCAAACCGCAGAGATAAACCAGATAGCTAAAAAACTCAGCTCAACAATCTAGGCAAACAAGTGAAAAGGACGAAAAAGCTACGAAAAAGCTACCAAAAAGGCACAAAAAAGCGCCCAAAAGCAACAAAAACGCTCAAACTATTACTTTTTATGCTCGTCTATATAGCTAACAGCATCCTTGACAGTCAGAATCTTGCTCGCCGCCTCGTCAGGAATGCTGCAGCCAAACTCCTCCTCAAATGCCATAACTAGCTCGACAGTGTCTAAACTATCCAAGTTCAAATCCTCGATAAAACGCGCGTCCTCCGTAACAGACGCCTCGTCAACATCAATCTGCGATACTACTATCTTCTTTACTCGCTCTACTGTGCTACTCATTAGGAAATCTCCTCATATTTTCGTTAGGGATGAATAGGACGGGTGAAAATCTTTGCTATTAACTAAATTAACTAAATGCAAAAACATAACTCGCAAAATCCATCGCGTTACACTAGCACCAAGACTAGCACGCTTGCTAGCACTCGCAACAAAAATATTACTAAGGACGAGTCTCGCAGGAACGAGTCTCGCAAGCACGAGTCTCGCAAGCACGAGTCTCGCAGGGACTAGTCTCGCAAGCACGAGTCTCGCAGGAACGAGTCTCGCGGGGACGAGTCTCCTAATACATCGCCAAGCCGCCA
>JABAAS010000103.1 GCA_014238625.1 Alphaproteobacteria bacterium
ATCGCTTGCTACAAGCCTTGTTCAATGGCGAGAAGCGTGAGGGGGCGGTAAACTCTGCTAATAGTCCTGCTTGGCGCGAGGTGCGCGTCAAGGCGAGTGCTAACCCTCTAGCCGAGGGGCTATCCGCTGATGGCAGACGCGCTGAACATGAACATGGAGTTGGACATGAGCTTGGAGTTGGACATAGTCATAGTCATAGTCCATAGTCCATAGCCTATAGTCAAGGCGATGTGGCGATTACCTTCAGCTAATGCCCTTTGGTGCTTTTCCTTCTGCTTGGCTTTATTTTTATTATTTTTAGTATCTATGGTGTGAATGAATGCGGCTGGGGAGACTCGAACTCCCATGCTGTTACCAGCGGCAGATTTTGCATCCCACCATGGCTTTCGCCACCTGCGCAAAGCTTATGTGCAAGCGCGCAGTTTGTAGGCTGGACTTTCTCTTCACCGTAAGCAAGCCCCCCAGAGTGTACCACTCCCAGAGTGACTCCCAAAGTGATCTCCCAAGAAGTTACTCCCAAGAAGTTACTCATAAGAGATACTTTAGAGTTCGCGAGCAACGACGACGCCTGGACAACATCCACACATAACCGCTACCTACCTTCACTTGCCTTTAGGCGAGCGCCGTCAAGTCTCTACACCTTCCCTAGCCTCTGCTTTTGCGACGAGTCGCTCAGCCTTCTGCTAGGGCTTGGCACGGGATTGGCATCACGAAGTCGTAGTTATCGCTCGCGAGAAGCTTTCCCCGTTTTTGACGCTTGCACCGCATGTCGTTTCCGACATGGGGACCCAAAAATACCACTCCGAGTAAAAAAATATGCACTAAGATATGGTCTGGCGAGTCTGCTGCGTCTACCGATTCCGCCACAGCCGCAACCGCAAGAATGACTACTAGCATAAGGTTTTGTCTATTGCAAGGACTATTGGACGCTCAGATGCGCCATTATCACTATGCAACGGCTACTTGAACAAGTGAATCGTCAAGAGTATATTTTGTATATTAGAATTTGCATGCTATTTAGCTAGAGCGTGAATATATACCTTCCCATTGCTGAGATTTCGGTCAATATTTTTGTACTCCTAGGTTTAGGTTTAGGGGTAGGGGTTTTGTCTGGAATTTTTGGTGTTGGCGGCGGGTTCCTCATGACGCCCATGCTCATTTTTTTAGGCATTCCGCCGGCCATAGCGGTTGGCACGGAGGCTAACCAGATACTAGCTTCTTCGACTTCTGGCGTTCTCGGTCATTGGCGCCGAGGCGGTGTTGACATCAAGATGGGGTCTTTTCTGATGGCTGGTGGTCTGTTTGGCTCTAGTTTAGGAGTTTTACTTTTCACGCTCCTCAAGAACATCGGTCAGATAGATTTTTTCATTAAGGTTGTCTATGTTTTGCTACTCTTTTCAGTAGCCTCGATGATGCTAGTAGAGGGCTACATTGAGTATAGACGCGCGCGCATATTGTCGAGGTCTGGCAAAAGTCCATCTCGTGCGAGGAAGAAAAAACGGCGCAGCTGGACGAGGATGCTACCTTTCAAGACTCGTTTTCGCACATCTCGACTTTACATAAGCGCGTTGCTACCTCTTGCAATCGGTAGCGTCGTCGGAGTTCTTGCTGCTATGCTCGGTATTGGCGGTGGCTTTGTCATGATACCAGCGATGATATATATACTGCGCATGCCGCCGCATACGGTAACTGGCACCTCCTTATTTCAAATTATCTTTGTTACCGCGAACGCGACTTTTCTACAAGCAGGCTTTAACCACGCCGTCGATATCGTTTTAGCTTTGTTGCTTGTTTTAGGCGGAGTTATAGGAGCGCAACTAGGAGTTAGGTGGGGAAGGCGTATAGACGCGGTTCAATTCCGCTTGCTACTTGCGTTAATTGTCCTGGGCGTCTGCTTTGGTCTGCTCTGGGAGCTAGTCGTTCCGCCGAGCGAGTTATTTTCCATTACGGAGGTTCGCTAATGCCAAGAATCTTTAGAGCTTTTAGAGCCTTTACTTTGAGTCAATGCTTGCGTTTGCGTTTTCTCTCTTTAGCTTTGCTGTTGCTTTTATCTAGCTACTTTCTGCCGCATAGGCTATTGGCGGAGGAGCGAATTGTAGTCGATCTGGCGCGCTACGATGTTCCGATCTCGACGGGCTTTTCGGGCGCCGAGCTACTGCTATTCGGCGCGAGCCCCGGCGAGGGTGATATTCTCATCAAGGTGAGCGGACCGGCGCAGAGCTATCTAGTTATGCGTAAGCAGCGTTTTGCCGGCTTATGGATGAATGGCGAGCGAGTTAGGGTAGTAGGTGCGCCTGCTTTTTTCCATGTGCTCACTTCTGGCAGTGGGGAGGATAACTGGCTATCTTCTTTCAAGAGCAGCAGGAGAGACTTTTCTATCAAAGATTTGTATGTCGATATGCTTGGCACTGGAGAGTTGCTTTCTTCTGCAGACGAGCGGCAGATGTTCCGCGATGCCTTCGTTCGTAGCCAAAGAGAGTTGCTCCTATACGGCGAGCGTCCGAACAGCATCGAGCGTCTCGGCAACAATCTTTTTCGAGCGAACCTATCGTTGCCAGCGGGCTTGCCGACTGGCACCTACATAGTCGAGACATTTCTAGTCGAAGAGGGTAGATTGCTGAGCGCGCAATCGACTCCGCTATTCGTGCGGCGGTCTGGCAGTGCTGCTTTCGTCTTCGAGTTTGCCGAGCGTTACAGTTTTCTCTACGGTTTTTGCGCGGTGCTACTTGCTCTCGCTGCGGGTTTCCTTGCTAATCGTCTGTTCGTTGGGCGTTGAGGTTTTGTCCAGCTTCCTAGTAAGAGCTTCGTGAGTGGCGATAATCTCATCAGCCGCTCGCAAAGCAGGACTAGAATTACCAAGTGCTGTATTTTTTTTGTGAGGAAACATTTGGGCGAGTTGTTTCGTTAGCGCCTCTCCCTCTGCGCCCAAGAGACGATTAGCCTGCTCGGCGAGTAGCTCTGCTCGCGCGCGCTTTTGAATGAACTCTTTGACGATTAGTCTATCAGCTAGAAGGTTGACCAGCCCGAAATAGCGCAGGTTATAGACGAGCTTTGAGAGCAAATAGGTAATGCTTGAGACGCTATAGAATAAGGCGTGCGGCACATGGCGAATTGCAAGCTCTGCGCCTATCGTCCCGCATGCCGCAAGGCTCGCGTTGCAGGCGCAGATAGCGTCGTCCTTTTCTTCTGGCGCAAGGACGAGCTGTACTGGCGGGTCGTTCTCACGCAACATTGGCTTTAGCAGAGGAAGCAGGTTTGCGAAGCTGGTTGCGATGAAGCGGGGCTCGGGTTGTTGTTTTTCTTTGCGCTGTTGACATAACTGGCGCGCAGCCTCTAATAGCAGTGGCGCGAAACGGCGCACCTCCTTCGCGCGGCTTCCGAAGAATAGGCCTACTATCGGCTCGTTTTTGCCGTATAAATGCCTGCGCCTGAAATTTGCGCCATTGCCGCGCGGGTTCTGGTCGTCAAAAATAGGATGCCCGACATGGACTGCTCGCGCGGTAGCGACACTTGCTTTATTTTTAATTTTGCTCGCTGCTCTGTGGAAATAGCGTGGCTCAAAAGGGTAGAGTGTGAGTATTGCATCGTAGCAGCGTACGAAACTG
>JABAAS010000104.1 GCA_014238625.1 Alphaproteobacteria bacterium
ATCCATGACGGCTGCCTCCATAATCCACAAACGCAGCCTGTAGTGAAGGCTCTATACGCGTTACCCTGCCTAGATAGATATTACCCTTCAGAATCTTGCGCTCGGCAGATTCGCTTACATATTCCTCAAGTTGCGAATCTACTAAAAAAGCTACGCGAGTCTCCTCTTGATGCGCAGCGTCTATTAATATACTTTTGCTCATTACTATAATTCCCTTTGTTAGCCGCTCGCCAATTCGATAGTTCTTGCTCGCGCAAAACAGCTAAATCGAAAAATCGCAGTCCAGTCATAAACGCAATACTACTAAAACTAAATCTATCTGGCATTGTCCGCAGCCTCGTTAACACTCGCGCGTTTGCATAACGCGTCCGTTTATTCTCCCCCCAATTCCTTGCCTATACGCAAACCAAGTATAAGCAACCATAAGCAACCATCACTCGTCGCATCTAAAACACAAGTTCTCGTATACTCTTGTCCCCTCGCACCCCTGCTCTTTGCTCCTGCTGTCTCCAGCCGTCAAAAAATCAATCCTCGCTCCTCTCGCCAATCTACTGTTGCCTAGGCGCGCCAGGAGAAACCGGAGACTGTGTGCTGTTGTCAGAGCGCGGCGCCATAAGTATCGATACTCGAGAACCTCGAAGACCACTGCCAGAAACCCTGACCGTCACAAAACGACCCCCCATAACATATTGCAAAATGCCAACCTCGTCTTGAATCACAGAGATACTCTGCCAGCCAAATTGTGGCATCTCCGATTGATAAAGCGAAAATATAGCACTCGTAGGACGATTGACACGAAAAACTAAACGACCAGTCCAGTTCGAACCTCTTCCCAAAACTAAAGAACGATCATTATCTAAAACAGCACCCTGGGGAATCGGCACATCGTTAACTATGTCTAAACCTGAACCATCTCCTCCAGAAAACGAACCCTGATTGCTACCGCTACCAAGTTTCGTCGAAAAAGCTCCGCAAGAAACAAGCATAGGCGACGCCAATAGCAAAAGCAACAAAGCTAGAAATCGTCTCAAGCTAAAAGAAAAACTTCGTGATAAATCACTACGCAACGAGTTGTCACGCAACAAGTTGCCGCGCAACGAATTGCCACGCAACGAATTGCCACGCAACGAATTGCCACGCAACGAATTGCCACGCAACGAGTTGTCACGCAACGAGTTGCCGCCAGTAAAGTAAAGGCGAGGTTTGATTGTAATTCTCAACTTATTATTCTCAACTTCATCAAAATCCTAGCCTTAACTCCAAAAGGCAATTCTTACCACTCATGTCCCATAATCTACGAGCATCTTCGGACAAGCCCCTCAAGGCTAACCGCTCAATATAAGCAATCTATATAGAAAAAATAGAAAAACACTCATACCGACAATGCAATCTAGCAAAATTGTAGCAACTTGCAAACAAAGTCATGCCATAAATTACCTAATTAGCCTAAATTAGATAGAGTTTTCCTCAAATTTATTTCAATCGCTGAAATAAATTGCTCGGTCGTCAAATAAGGCGCCTCCGATGATATTAGTAATGCTAAATCCTTCGTCATAGCACCGCTCTCGATCGTCGCTATCGCGCTCGATTCAAGCGCAGAGGCAAAACGCGATAATGACTCATCCTCGTCAAATCGAGCACGCCAAGATAAAGCACGAGACCAAGCCGCTAAACTCGCAGTCGGATTAGTCGAGGTCGCCTCGCCCTGTTGATGCCTGCGGTAGTGACGCGTAACAGTGCCATGCGCAGCCTCCGTCTCTACAGACTTGCCGTCCGGCGTCAACAAAACCGAAGTCATCAATCCTAAAGAGCCAAAACCCTGCGCAACAGAGTCCGACTGGACATCGCCATCGTAGTTCTTGCAAGCCCACAGATAATTACCCTCCGATTTTAACGCAAAGGCTACCATGTCATCAATCAAGCGATGCTCGTAACTCAAGCCCGCTCGATCATACGATGCCTTATAACTGCTATCAAAAATATCCTGAAAAATACGCATGAAAGCTCCATCATACTTCTTCAGTATCGTGTTCTTCGTCGATAAATAAACCGACTGACCCCTGCTCTGCGCATACTTAAAGCAAGCATGCGCAAAACCCTTGATCGACGATTCCGTGTTATACATGCCTAAACCAACTCCAGATTCTGAACCATCCTTCGTGAAGGTGAAAATCTCTTGACGCCGCGCTGCAGCTCCTGAGCTCGGCGTGAAAACTAGCTCCAAAACGCCGCTCTCGTCCAGCTCCATCTCCTGCGAGCGATACTGGTCGCCATAAGCATGGCGGGCTATCGTGATAGGATAACGCCAACTCGAAACAAGACGCGGGATGTTCTTACAGACTATCGGCTCGCGAAATACCGTGCCGTTAAGTATGTTGCGAATCGTTCCATTCGGAGAACGCCACATCTCGCGTAGATTAAACTCCGCTACACGACCCTCGTCAGGCGTTATCGTCGCGCATTTAACTCCTACCCCAACTCGCTTGATGGCAGCCGCAGCCTCGCGCGTAACCTCGTCACCAGTCGCGTCTCGATGTTCTATTCCCAAATCGTAATACTCTAAATCTATATCCAAAAATGGCAGAATCAAAATATCCTTCAACTGACGCCAAATGACCCTCGTCATCTCGTCACCGTCCATCTCAACAACGGGGTTCTTCACCCTAATCTTGCTCATATCTTCCTATCCTCAAGCTCGCGCTAATAACAATTCTAACAAAAAAAACAGCAGACAAACTGCCGACTATACATAACCATAAGTTATCTATAAGACGATTCTAAACCAAGATAATTCTAAACAGTCAAAACTCTCTGCCTCAACTTTATCGCGATAATAACTCAAATCTCGCCATTCCTTCCCCCCAAAATCATACCAGCCTGCAAGGGAAAGCCTCGTAGAAAATCCGCCGCCGCGCAAACCCTGCCGCCAGCGCGCTGCAAACTCAACAAAACCAAACCTCTAGCACCACCGCATCTTATAACCGGATGTGGTTCTATACATAAAACCTCGCCCATTCTAACCTCTCCCTTCCCCCCACCAGCAATCGCCTCACTAAGCTTTTCAGCTCGCGCCGCATGCAGCAAAACTCGTTTGCCAATAGCCGAAAAAGCACTGCCAGGCCAAGGCGAAAATGCCCTAACCTGACAAGACAAAAACTCCGCCGATAAACTCCAATCGATTAAACCATCCTCTCGCCGTAGCTTGCGAGCATAGCTCGAGGCTCCATCGTCCTGTTTAATACCCAGCGGTTTCGTTTGCCAGTAACCACTCGTTAAAAAATCCTCTAGCTCCCTCGCACCCAGCTCCGCTAAGCGAAACTCTAAATCCTTGTAGCTCTCATCACAGCCAATAGGCAAACTCGCCTGACGGATAATACCACCGCAATCAATCCGATCATCCATGCGAATCAGCGTAACTCCGCTCCTAGAATCACCCCGCAGTAGCGAGTGCTGAATCGGCGATGAACCTCGCCAGCGCGGCAGCAATGATGCATGCAGGTTGTAGCTGCCGTAGAGCGCTAAATCTAAATACTCTCGCGGAAAACGAAATCCATAGCTC
>JABAAS010000105.1 GCA_014238625.1 Alphaproteobacteria bacterium
GGCGACGATGAGTATTATTTCGATGCTTCTGAGTATGGCGATACCGATAGGATCGTTGATATGAGTGGCAATGAAAAAGTTTACTTCAGGTCTGATAGATATGACGAGTTTGCTGCCCCTGGTGATGATTATGACGAAGGTTCTAATAATTCTTGGCTTTTTTCTCGTGTTGAAGGTACGGATGACTTAAGCATAACTGCGAAGACTTACTTTGGCGATTCTCATGTTGTAATTATTGAGGATTACTATGATGCGGGTCGGGTTGGTAGTTTTTCGATATACTATAACGAATTTCAAGGAGCTGATGATATTCTTATATCAGTCCCTGATGTCTCGTAAGGTATCTCGTGGTTTGATTTCTGTTCTGCAGTGATTGAAATAAGTTGCTTGTACGTTTATCAGCCCCCGCCTCAGTTGCGGGGCTAATAGGGTCTCTCTCATGGGGTACTGTGCCAAGCGCGATGTGGCTAGCGCATCTATGTTTGCGCTCGATGCTCGACTGCATTTTTGATGCTCTATAGTCGCAAGTTTTTCTAAAAGAACTTGCGCAAGGGGAGTGAGCATGGCACTATACCTTGAGTGTTTTGTAAGAATCCGAACACCTATAGCGAAACTGTTACGGAGGAATGCTATTATGATACCTTTAGGCAAAATTAATACTAATTGTTTGTTCCACGCAAAGTCTCAACGTTTACCATTTTTCAGAAAATTGGGGTTAATTGTTGGCTCTGCTGCTTTGCTTGTTTTTTCGACGAGTGCTGTTCTATTGCAGGGAGACGCGAGCGCGCAGATGAAGGTTGAAAAGCCGGCTGGCTTTCCGACCCGTCCTATCACGATGATCGTACCTTTCGGAGCGGGCGGTGGTTCTGACCAGCTTGCGCGAGCCATGGCAAAAGCTATGGGCGTTGTTGCTGACATTAAATTTCAAGTTGTCAACAAGCCTGGTGGTGGTGGCACCTCTGCTATCCCCGACTTTATGCTGGCTCCGCCCGATGGCTACACCATTCTAGAGCATATAGATAATGCTATTTCTGCTTTTGCTAAAGGCGACATTAAAGAGAATCCTGCGCGAGATTGGACTCCTATATGCATGACCCAGATTACTTTCAGTCAAATTTATTCTCGTAGCGATGACAAACGTTTTTCTAATTGGGATGATGTAGTAGCCTATGCGAAGAAGAATCCGAACAAGTTGACGATAGCTAATGTTGGCAAAGTTGGTTCGATGGAAGTTGTTGTTATGCATCAGATTGAAAATGCTTTGGGTATAAAGTTTAAGCAAATCGCTTTCGACAAACCTGCAGAGCGTTACGGAGCATTGCTCGGCAAGCAAGTTGACTTGCTGTTCGAGCAACCCGGTGATGTTAGGAGCTTCTTGGATTCGAATAAGATGAAGCCATTGTTAACATTCTTCGATAAGCGTCCGTCTGCTTTTTCAGATGTGCCGACTCATATAGAGAAAGGAGCTAAGTTTAAACCCTTAACTCGCTTTCGTGGCTTTTATGTTAAGAAGGGAGTGCCTCGCGATCGCCTAAAGTTTTTGCAAGAAGCCTGCGCTGTTGCGTTTGAAGAGAAGAGCTATGCTGCTTTCAACAAGAAGAAGTATATGCACTTGATCGACAGCTACCGTGACACTAAGGGTTCTGTGAAGTTGATAAAGGGAGCGGTTAGAATATACCGTAAGATGTACAAACAACTAGGCATTTAGGTTTGTTTGTCGAAGCCAAGCTATACTTGAGCTATCCACTTTTTTCTGCACTTTTGTTATTTGTGTGTAGCGGTGTATAGCCTCACTCGGCGGCAGAGTTTAGAATGAGGGGCGATCATAGGGTCGCCCCTCTAGCCGAGTGGCTTTTTTGGACTATCTTAGTTGCTGTTTTGTGGTCGCAGACGGCTAGGTTTTCACAACCGATTGCTAACTTTCGTTTTGGTGCGGATGGCTGGCCGAAGGTTGTTTTGCTCTGCTTGTGGCTTGGAGCTACTTTTCAGCTGGCTATATCTTTGTGGCGTGTAGGACAAGAAGAAAAGTCTGCAAAAAAGAACAAGGAAAAGACAAAGAAAAAAGATAAAGCAAGGAAGAGGGGTAGGGTGTCGCTCTACGAGCTTGTCCTTTCCAAGCAAAATTGGCGTATTGCTGGTATTTTTCTTATTCCTCTACTTTACTTGTGGCTTATGCGGCGTATGGGTTTTTTCATAATAACGCCTTTTTTCGTCATGCTTTATTTGTGGGTTTTAGAGGTGCGTCGATGGGATTATTTAATTGCGGTTAGTTTTAGCGTTTATGCGTTGGTGCTTTTGGTTTTCACTCGCCTTTTTTATGTTGCCCTACCTATCGGCAGTTGGCATTGGTGCTACGAGGTGAACAATTACATTATAACATTAGTTAGATTTGGTCTTTAGCTAGTGAGATAAGATTTCAACGTGACAATAGAGTAATAGTATATGTTAGATTTTTTTGCAGGCACGCTAGCACTTTTTGGCGATGTGCATACTCTGTTAATTTTTATCTTGGCTCTTTTGGGAGGTATGCTTTTTGGGGCTATACCTGGTGTTAATATGTTAACTCTTGGTGCGGTAATGCTTCCATTTACTATTTCGATGCAGCCTGAGCATGCGGTCATGCTATTTGCGGTAATTTACTGCTCTGGAGTTTTTGGAGGAGCGATCACGGCTATTCTTTTCAACATTCCTGGAGCCCCTGAGAATGCTCCGACTTGTTTTGATGGTTATCCGATGACTCAGAAGGGTCAGGCTGGTAAGGCTATTGGAGCTGCGGTTGTTTTTTCTGCTTTAGGGGGAGTTGCCTCTGCTATTTTGATGATGTCAGCGACGCCATTGATAGCGGAGTGGTCTATTACGGCATTTGGTCCGCCGGAGTTATTTGCGCTTATTTTTTTTGGACTAGCGGTTTCTGCTTCATTAGGAGCGAGGACTTTGTGGAAGGGCTGGCTATCTATTTTCATTGGTCTTGTTATAGCGACGATTGGTACGGATCCTGTTGGAGGAATAGCGCGTTTCAATGGATTTAGTATTTTTGGAGTAGAGCATAACTCTTACTATTTGTCTGCTGGTATCCATTTTGTTCCTATTATATTAGGTTTTTTTGCTGTTTCGGAGGTATTTACGCAAGCCCAGAACATTGCTACGGGCAAGCGCAAGCGCCCTAACGCGAGCATGCAGCTTCCTAGCCTTGCGGAGTTTTGGCTTGTTCGTTATACGGCTCTGCGTTCGATGGCGTTGGGATTTTTTGCTGGAGTTTTACCTGGCATAGGAGCGACTCTTGCGGCTTTTTTGGGTTACTCGCAAGCGGTGCGTTGGTCAAGAACGCCTGAGAAATTCGGCACTGGAATTATGGAAGGGGTTGTTGCGTCCGAGACAGCAAAAAAACCTAAAATAATAGGAACAAAATGGATACCAGCAGACAAATAGTAAGAGTTATGCTCTATTCCAAAAATACTAAATCCATTGAAACGCGCTATTCCTCCAACAGGATCCGTCCCAATAGT
>JABAAS010000106.1 GCA_014238625.1 Alphaproteobacteria bacterium
CGATTGCGTATTGCTTGTCCTACTTCGCATTCGCCGGACTCTGTATTAGTTTCTAGTGCTAGGGAGAGGGGTGGAGATATATTGATAACGGAGGATCCTCTTGAGGCTGCGCGAGGCAGTCGAGCGATAATGACGGATGTATGGGTATCGATGGATATGGACAAGAGTGAGGAGGGTTCTATGACGAGCCCGCACAATTTACTATCGCCCTATAGGGTTGATGATGTTGTAATGGGAGCTGCGAGTTCTGACGCGATATTTATGCATTGTTTGCCAGCGCATAGGGGAGAGGAGGTTACGGCTAGCGTTATAGATGGAGATCGTTCTGCGGTATGGGACGAGGCGGAGAACAGACTACATGCGCAGAAGGCGGTATTGCTTTGGTGTTGCGGAGTTGATGGGTTAGTTGAGCAGTGACGACTTGAGCGCAGGTATAGGAGGATGTATTGACAGACTAAGTACTTGGGGGGAGGACGAGTTCTTCGCAAATATGGGACGAGGCGGAGAAAATCTCTGCGCAGTAATGCGCGCCAGTACCAGCGAAGAATAAAGCTATTCCGCTACTGCGATCCTCCTTATTCGTTTTCCTGTTCTATGAAAGTCTCAATAAGTTCAGCAACTACATTCCCTCTCTTAACATAATCCATTTCAATGTTAGAAGCATCTGAATACCTATGTTTTATGGTTATTTTATACGATTGCGCAATCAAACTAAGAAAGGTAGGGTAATAGACAACATTGTCTGCGTCTTTCCACCTAATAAACTTTGCCCTCTTATTCCATGGTAATGTCCCCGTAGCAAGCCCAATTCCTTTATTGGTAATGAATATATTTAGACTTTTAACTTCAATATAGAGACCAACACCTATCAAAATGGGTATGCTCACCAACATAAAAATACTGATGATTGTTACCGTTATATTATCTATAAGAAGTAATACTGAAGCAACCAAAAGAACTACAAACGTAACAGCCACCCATAGAAGAATAGGACGAAGATAGCCCATCCAAGATACCCTGCCAATTGTTACTTCTTCACCGCCTGCTATTTTTTTTGCTATTTTTTTTAGTTCTTTGTCTGGATTTTGCAAATCAATGTCCGACATTTCAATCTCCAATTATTCATTATGCATTGAAATTCCACTCTATAGCTTCGCCACACTCCAGTCAATATTTTCCTCGAAATAAAGTATAAACCAACCCCCAATAAACTCTATGACTTATCCGCCTTACAGGCAGGCAAGATAGCCAACCTCAACGAAAGACAAACAAGGCTAATGTTCTGCTGACAGAGGAAAGAGAAGAATGAGTTTTTGTAATTAAAGACGCGCTCCGCGCGTTAGCACTTCGTGCGATTGCGCACGGCAAGCCGTGCGCTTTTTGTAGCTTAAGCTTGCTGTAGCAAGCAGGGACGAGTCCCTTGCTAGCGCAGGGTTTTTGCAGGGGAGGCTAGCCTCGTAGGCTTAAGCCCCCCACACCCCCCATATGTTTAATCTTCCCGTGTATAAGCTAAACATCTATGCGCTAGCGCGTTAGTTGTGTTATCCGTTACAACACTTTTGCGAGTATGCGGGCGCGTCCGCAAGGTAACGCAGCCCGCAGGCAAGCAAAGACGCGCTCCGCGCGTTAGCACTTCGTGCATTTGAGCACGGCAAGCCGTGCGATTTTTGTAATTTAAGCTTGCTGTAGCAAGCAGGGACGAGTCCCTTGCTAGCGCAGGGCTTTTGCGGGGGAGGCTCGCCTCGTAGCCTTAAGCCCCCCACACCCCATTTGTTAACTCATTCACCAAGCCCTCTATTTATTGCGCCTATATTCGCGCGCCCGTCAGGTTGCGCTTGCGAATATAGGTGCAAGCTAGTTATGTATGTGCAAAGACGCGCTCCGCGCGTTAGCACTACACCCCCCTTGTGTTAATACAATTCTCCCTATCATTCGTTTATTATAGCAGTATAACAATATGCGATTATCAACTATTTTGCTCTGATTAATCAAGCAACGCCTGAGCCTCCAACGCCGCCATACAACCCAGCCCCGCCGCCGTGACCGCCTGTCTAAAAACCTTATCCTTAACATCGCCCGCCGCAAACACCCCCTCTATATTAGTCCTAGTCGAATCCGCACCCGTTATAATATAACCCTCACTATCCATCTCAATTTTATCCCTAAATAAACGAGTCTCTGGAGAATGACCGATAGCAACAAATACACCCGATACCTCAAGCACACTCCCACCCCCCACCGCCTCATTATTTTTCCTAACCCTAACCCCCACTAACTCCGCTATACCCCCCTCCTCTTGACCCGCAACCATCTCCTCCACCACAGAGTCCCACACCATCTCAATTTTCTTATTCGCAAATAATTTATCTTGTAATATCTTCTCCGCCCTTAACTTATCCCTACGATGTATCAAAAAAACTTTTTCAGCATGCCGAGTTAAAAATAAAGCCTCCTCAACAGCCGTATTACCACCCCCCACAACCGCCACTCGCTGATTTTTAAAAAACGCCCCATCACAAGTAGCACAAGCCGAAACCCCCGCACCCTGCAATTCCTTTTCACCCTTCACCCCGAGCCACCTCGCAACCGCCCCAGTCGCAATGATAATCGCCTCGGCAATATACTTTTCTCCCCGATCATCGACTACCTCAAATGGTCTGCTATCTAAATTACAATCGATAGCACTTACCTCCTTAATCTCCGCCCCTACATTTTGCGCCTGCAATTCCATCTGTCGCATTAACTCTGGACCCATTATAGCCCTCTCAAAACCGGGATAATTTTCTACATCGGTAGTAATCATCAGCTGCCCCCCCTTCTGACTACCCGCGAGAACGATAGACTTCAACCCCGCCCTCGCAGCATATATAGCCGCGGTTAACCCCGCTGGTCCCGAGCCGATTATTAAAACCCTAGTTAAAAATTCAGTCCCTGTTGCTTTCATTATATATAAACCTCCCCGCTTGTCCCCGCGCTAATATCTCGCTCCTACTCTTTCTCGCGAGTTGAAAGGCTTCAATTAAACCCATACGATTTCCTTCCTTTATAGCCACCTCTATTTTATTAATATTCTCTTTAAAACTCTTGATGCTCTCGAGTATATTTTTAGAGTTTGCTAGCATTACATCGCTCCACATATAAGGATTCGAGGCTGCTATCCTAGTAAAATCCCTAAATCCACCAGCAGATAGCTTTGATAAGAACTCGCTATTTTTATCCTCGAGCGCGGCTAAAACTATCGCGTATGATATGGCATGAGGAGTATGAGAAGACACCGCGAGAATTTGATCATGTTTCTCCGATGTTAATAATATAATATTTGCCCCGAGAGCTTGCCATAGTTTTTTTATTTTTTTATTAGCTTCTTGTATTTTCTTATTTTTATAATTTAGATTATCTATCGGAGTTATTATTACATATCGATTATTGAATAATTTATGGAATGCGTTTTTCGCCCCAGATTGCTCTGTGCCTGCGACGGGATGAGC
>JABAAS010000107.1:0-322 GCA_014238625.1 Alphaproteobacteria bacterium
CATTACCTCAGTCGCTTACTTTTCGCTCTCTGCCTCTTTCTTCCTCATAGCTTCCTTCTCTCTTACGCAGAGTCTTTCTGCCTCCTTGTTTTTTGTGAGTTTTTTGCATAGCTCATAGCATTGTGCGTTAGCCTTACGCTCGCTATAATGGCAAGATTATGACGAATTCTTCTTCTTCCTCTACTAGCGACTCGACTCTTGGACTTGGTGTCGAGGGAGGTTTTTCTCGTCACTTGAAGATTTTATCTCGCTTGACTCCTTTTCTTTGGCCGGTAGGAGATAACACGACGAGATTTAAAATAACTTTTATGGCTATCTTTCT
>JABAAS010000107.1:332-3376 GCA_014238625.1 Alphaproteobacteria bacterium
GGTGATGCTTCGGATGGCGGCGTTAGACGAGCGGTATCTTTACCGTTGGCTTTAATATTGGCTTATGGATTTGCGCGCATGTTGGCGAGTTTTTTCAGCGAGATTCGCCGCTTTCTATTTGCGCGAGTAGCGCAGAGTGCTGTTCGTCAAATAGCTTTGTCGGTTTTCGAGCATTTACTTCGTTTGAGTTTATCGTTCCATTTAGATCGTCGCATGGGTGGTTTGAGCCGTGTTATCGAGCGCGGTGTCAAATCGATCGAGTTTTTACTAGAGTTCATGTTATTCAACATATTACCGACTTTATTGCAGATAGGATTAATCTCGATAGTTTTGTGGGGTCGTTTCAGCATCATTTTCGTTGCGATAACGTTACTAACGATAGGCAGTTACATACTTTTCACACTTTTCGTTACGGAATGGCGTCTACAATTTCGCCGCGAGATGAACTACGCCGATAATGATGCACACGGAAAAGCTATCGATTCGCTCATAAACTTCGAAACCGTTAAATATTTCGGCAACGAAGAACACGAAAAACAAAGACTCGATACAGCACTAAAGGTCTATGAAAATGCTGCCGTTAGAAGCCTAACCTCACTATCCTATGTGAACCTAGGACAATCGGCAATCATCGCCCTAGGACTGATCGTTATCTTGATTCTCGCAGGTCGAGGAGTGGTGCAGGGAACCTTCAGCGTTGGCGATTTCGTGCTCGTGAATACATACCTGCTACAGCTCTATCTCCCCCTAGACTTTCTGGGATTTGTATATCGACAAACTCGTCAATCTTTAACCGATATGGACGATCTCTTTTCCTTGACTGACGAGACGCCAGCAGTTCAGGATCGCAAAGCCGCAACCGAACTTAAAACAAACTCGCCAGAGGTCTCCTTTGATAAGGTTTCCTTCTCATACGATTCTTCGCGACAGATATTGCAAGACATCACATTCCATATCCCACATGGTAAACGTCTTGCCATAGTAGGTCCTTCCGGCTCTGGAAAATCTACCATCGCTCGCTTGCTCTATCGTTTCTACGATGTACAGAAAGGCAAAATTTCTATCTCGACTTACGATTTGCGCAATATCAGCCAAGCTAGTCTGCGCGCTAGTATTGGTGTCGTGCCACAGGATACCGTGCTTTTCAACGACACGATTTACTACAACATACTCTATGGCAATCCGCATGCTCGTGCCGTCGATGTTGAGCGTGCCGCGCGCTTGGCGCATATACACGATTTCATAATGACACTGCCAGACGCCTATCAGACACCTGTAGGTGAGCGAGGGTTAAAGCTTTCTGGGGGCGAGAAGCAACGGGTGGCTATTGCTCGTACCCTTTTGAAAAACCCCGGAATCCTGATACTCGACGAGGCTACCTCCGCGCTTGATAGCAATACAGAGCAAGAGATTCAGAAAAACCTCAAAGATTTGATGCAGAATCGCACAACCTTGATGATCGCTCATCGACTCTCGACGATAACCGAGGCCGAAGAGATTTTGGTAATCTCCGAGGGCAAAATTGTCGAACGAGGTAAGCATTCGGCTCTTTTGAAGAAGGCTGGTCTTTATGCGGCTATGTGGGAGCGACAGCAGAAAGAGGCGGACGAAGGGCTCGTCGCAAATCCTAAAAAAACGGGCAGGAAAAAACAAAAGCCCTCCGAATAGTCGAATAGTAACTACTACCTTTATAGAGCAAGGCAACGGAAAGGCTATTGAAAACAAAATTGCAAAAGTAGGGCTACAAAAGCAGGGTTGTATAAGCATGGTTTTCGGGTTGAGGTTTGCTGATAGTGCTTTGATTGATGACTTGCGGATAGAACTATGACGCATAGGGATATAAAATTTGCTAGCGATAACCTAGACTCGATTAGCGAGGCTACTCGCGATAGCCTCTCGCACCGCAGTTTCTGCGAGCAACTATCTCGCCATATACCCGCTGAACGCATTATCACAAACAGCCTTGCTCGCGAGGTGCTAAGTCGGGATGCCTCTACCTATCGCCTATTGCCTCGTTTGGTCGTATTGGTGCGTAGCGAGAAAGAAGTGCAAGCTCTGCTACGCTGTGCGCGTGACAATTCTATCGGCATAACTTTCCGCGCGGCGGGAACGAGCTTGTCTGGTCAAGCAGTAACCGATTCGGTGCTTGTGCAACTCGATACGCTTTTTTGGCGAAAGGCTCGAATCTCCAATGATGGCAAGCATATCGCTTTAGGACCGAGCATCACTGGAGGAGCTGCCAACGCCGCGCTTGCTCCTTATGGACGCAAAATAGGTCCCGATCCCGCTTCGTTGGCGAGCGCGCAAATTGGTGGAATCGTTGCTAATAATTCCAGTGGGATGTGCTGTGGGACAGAGCAGAATAGCTACCGCACGATCGAATCGATGAGGATATTATTATTCGACGGCACCATATTGGATACTGGTGATGAAAAGTCACGCGCTGCGTTTTCGCAAAGCCACGCGAGCCTACTCGAAGAGATAAGTGCGATCGCGCGCGAGATAAAAACCGACAACGCATTACGCACTCGAGTGATAGAAAAGTATAAGATGAAGAACACGATGGGTTATGGGTTAAACTCGTTTATAGATTACGATGATCCTATCGATATCCTCGCGCATGCGATTATAGGCTCGGAGGGTAGCTTAGCTTTTGTGAGTGAGGCGCGTTACCATACGGTAGAAGATGCACGCCATAAGACTGCCAACCTAGTATTTTTTAAGAACTTTGAGATAGCTTGTCGTGCGGTAATACGCTTGAAGAACTCTGGCGCGACTGCTGCAATAGAGATAGCGGATCGTCAGTCTTTTCGTTGTAGCGAGCAGAGTGCTGATTTTCCAGAACAGGCTCGTAATTTAGATGACGCTTGCGCGTTTTTACTGATCGATGTGCATGGCTCAAGTGCTACGGAAGTAGCCCCTCGTCGCGAGCTAGTCGTTCGCATTCTTGAGGAGTTTCCTATTTTGTATCAGACGGGTTTCACGCGCGATGTTCAGACTTACAAGGCTTACTGGGATATGCGCAAGGAAATATACCCTAGTTT
>JABAAS010000108.1 GCA_014238625.1 Alphaproteobacteria bacterium
TGATCCGCAAAAGATAAGTCCGAACGACTCGCAAAAATATCCAGAAGACCCGCCGCAGAAAAAGGACGGTTCGCTAATAAGTAGTTGCTGATCGCCGCTCGACGCCAAGCATAGTTATGCTCGAACGCCAAAAGACCATCCTCGGCTATACGCGCAGCTAGCAAAGAATTACCTTTTAAGGCATGCTCACGCACGCGTAAAAGAACCGAGTTTTCGTCAACTGCCATAAGTAGACGATCTAAACTGCGCATACTAGCTGTTAGTATATCTCCCCAACCCTTCTCCGATGCAATCTCTCTCGTCGATGAGCTAATCTTCGCGCAAAACAATACCTCTTGGTAAAAGCCCAACGCGCTGTTCGCCATAGCTATTCCATAGAGAAACTCGCGAGATTGCGGCTCTATACGAAATGCTTCCTCCATCGAACGCAAAGCCCGACCGCTAAAGCCCTCTTGTAAAAAAAATAAGCCCGTCAAAAAAAGCCAAACTCCATTCTCAGATGGATACTCTTCTTGACCATAAGATATTTCTAAAAGCGCGCGAGAACGATTTCCATTCGATAAAAAATCGTGGAAACGAGAAACCCGTAATGCTATTTCCATAATAATCCCTAATCCCTAAAAAATCATGAATCGTAAAATGCAAAAAAAAAGCCAAATACAACAATTCTAATCATCTTTTAGAGAAAAACATTTATTAAAGTATTCGTTGACAGAAAATAAAAATGCAATACAATAATATGCAGTCTACAACCTAACCGCCTGCGCACAAGCAGAAGCAAAATGCGAAAAAGTGTGGTTAAAACGACAAGGACAGTCTTCCTATGTTCGAAGTAATATTTCGAGGTGTAAGGGGTAGCCTTCCCATTTGTTCTCCGAATTTCATGCAGTTCGGCGGAAACACATCTTGTGTCGAAGTCTGGTGTGGTGAGCATCTCATCATACTCGACGCAGGAACAGGAATAAGGCGAGCCAGCGATAGGATGCGCGAGCGAAAAATAAACAACGCATACATCTTGTTCTCTCATGTTCATTGGGATCATGTACAGGGATTCCCTTTCTTCCCAGCCGCTTTCAACAAAAACGCAACTCTACACATAAAGGCAGCTGGCTTGCAAAAATACGGCGGAATCGAAAAAGTCTTGGCTGCTGAAATGAAAGCTCCTTACTTCCCAATTCCAATATCCGCTCTCGTATCGCAAAAAACATTCACAGATTTTAAGCCAGGAGATAGCTTCACACTCAACTCCGACATAGCTATAAAAACTATACCTCTAAATCACCCAAACGGTGCAACCGCTTATCGAATCGATTATGCAGGGCAAACTCTTTGTTATGTAACAGATACTGAACATAGAGAAGGACAACTCGACAAGGGTATACTAGATCTCATCGAAGAAAGTAATCTCGTCATATACGATTCAACTTACACCGATGATGAATACAAAAAACACATAGGATGGGGGCATTCAACTTGGCAAGAGGGCATAAGGCTATGCCGCAAGGCAAAAGTCAAAAGGCTAGCTCTATTCCATCATGACACTTCGCACGAAGACGAGGCAATGAAAGCTATCGAGGCAGCCGCACAAAAAGAATGGCCCGCAGCTTTCGCAGCACGTGAAGGACAAGTCATCAAACTCGATTGACCCAGAAAATAGGTGAAGTATGAAAAAAAATACTAAAGTTGAAAAATGCGATGGCAAAATGAACATGCAGCAATTAACCAATAAATTATTGCGCAACCTTAAGTTCTCTATCCTATTCGTAGCTTTGATGCTCCCCGCAACCATAGCGCAGGCGCAAAGTAGCAGATCCGCCTCGCTGAGCTACGATTGGAGGGGGGCGCTCGCAAACGCGCTCAAAACAGACGAAAATGTTCTCGCACACCAACAAAAATTAAAGCAGGCACAAAAAGCACAAAAAGTTTCTATTTCTTACGAGGCAGTGCCTCGTATGTTATTGAGCGGAGAAGGCGGCGGTGCCTTCGCTAAAGTCGATAAAAATAACGATACAGAAAAAAGTACAAGTAGCTTTAGCCCATATTTAGATGTCGCTCTAGAGGTTGAACAAAAAATCGCCGACGGAGGCGAGCGTAAAGCCGAATTGCGCGAAAAAAGAATCGCTGTAGCCATAGCGCGAGCTACTCTGCGAAACGCTGAGCAAAAATCGATTACTCAGGCTCTAAAGCGTTACATCGACCTGCGCTATCGCGCATTGTTGTATCGGGCGCAACAGCGCGAGCAAATGATCCGACAACAAAACCTAAAAATTGCTAGCAAAAACGATACTATACCCGTTTGGGAAAAGTGGAACATACAACAAGATGCGCAACAGGGACAAAATGCACTATTGGAAAGCCGTAAAAACTTGGACATAAGTCGCGGAAACTTCGTCGCTACTTTCCGATTCTTGCCAAAAATCGATGAATTAACAAGAGTCGATTTACCCCTAGAGCTAATTCCTCGAACCTTCGAGGAAAGCCTCCAGATCGCGCAACGCGCAAACCCTGCATATCTAGTAGAAACTCAAAAAGCACAGAACTCAACAAACGAAATTCTCAAAGCCCGCTCTAAAGGATTGCCAAAAATCTCGATGGTCGCTGAAGGGCGATATAGATACAACCCGCTACCAGAACGATTCCATGATCAATCAAATCAGGAACTACTAGCATACGCGGGGCTACGAATAAACTGGCAGTTGGCAGATACTTTTAGATTGAGGGGACTCGTGAAAACAGCCCGCGCGGGGGCAAATGTCGCAGAAAGAGAGAGAGGCTTATTCGCAAGTAAACACCGCGAAAAAATCGCAGAAATTTGGAATAATCTCGTATCGCTCAGTGCCCAATATACTGCGCAGCAAAATTTCGGGCGCAATAACGCAATACTGATATTCTCAATGCGAGAGGCAGTAAACAAAGAATTAGAGGGCGGTAAAGGAGAGAATGACAATATAACTTCTACTCGCGCAGTCGAGCTGGAAGCGCAATTCATTAAAACACAAGTGCAGTTCCTAAACACAGAGAGGGAATTGATCTCCGCTTACGTCGACCTGCTGGGTGAAATCGGGTTGTTGGACCGCGCTACTTTGAATATATGAAATGCTTCTTTAATCTGAAGATATAAATATGCTGAATCCTAAGCGAATCGTTCTTGCATATTCTGGAGGACTCGATACTTCTATAATATTACGATGGCTACAAGAAAAGTATAAAGCCGAAGTCATTTGCTACACCGCGGATATCGGACAAG
>JABAAS010000109.1 GCA_014238625.1 Alphaproteobacteria bacterium
ACAAGAATAAAAGAGAACAAACCTTCAACATAAACCATACGGGCGGTGGAACCGATAAAAAAGGTTCGGCGTTGATAGGCGAAAGCCAGCCGCCAAAGAAAAAAATTGTCGCGATTGCCGCGATTAAAATCATATTTGCATACTCGCCTAAGAAAAATAAGGCGAAAACCATCGCCGAATACTCGACATTGAAGCCAGAAACTAACTCGCTTTCGCTCTCTGGCAGATCGAAGGGCGCGCGGTTGGTTTCTGCTAAACCCGCTATGAAGAAGACAATTGCCATCGGGAACAAAGGAACGATAAACCACAAGGACTTTTGCGCTTGAACAATTTGGCTGAGATTTAACGAGCCTGCCATGATCAAAACGCAGACTATAACGAAGCCGATCGCGATTTCGTAAGAGATCATTTGTGCCGCCGAGCGCATTGCACCCAAAAAAGGATATTGTGAGTTGGAAGACCAGCCACCCATTATAACACCATAAACTCCGAGCGACGATAACGCGAATAGGTATAAAATTCCGGCGTTTACATCGGCAAAAACTATTCCCTCGCCGATAGGAATAACCGCCCAAGCACCTAACGCGAGTGCGAAGGTAAGAATCGGTGCGCATAAGAAAACTAGTCGGTCCGCTCCTGTCGGAATCAGAGGCTCTTTGAAAATTAGCTTCAAGGCATCCGCGAAGGGTTGTAGCAGTCCGAAGGGGCCTACTACATTGGGTCCGCGCCGTCGTTGCATCCATCCCAATACCTTGCGCTCGGCATAGGTTAGATACGCAACCGCAATAACCACGCAGAAGATAATCGCAACAGAAACTACGACTAGTAGTAGAATAGGTTTAATATTTTGCGTCCATAAAATTTGCTGCCACGATCCAAGTTGGGGCGCAAGTTGGTGGGTAAGCGATAAGTTTTCCATCTGTCTCTATCCAGCCTTAAAGCTAGCCCCTTATGTTGCGTTGTTCTTGCGCCGCAGCTCGCGCCGCGCCTGCGTGCAGGCAGACATAGTTTCTGAAGCACGAGATATAGGGTCGCTCATATAATAGTTCTCGCATCGCGAGACAATCGGATCGACATGCAAGCGAATCTCTTTATTGGAGTTCTCATCGAGCGACTGCCAAACTGCTCGCAAGAGGCTATCCTGCTCAGCTAGCTCCGGGTGCTCTTTCCATAAGGCAATGCGTAGCTCTTGCAGGTCGTTCCAAGGTGGGATTACCTCTAGCTTTTCTGCTAAAGCTCTTAAAATGCGCCATTCGGCTTGCGCCTCTCCCGGTGGGAGAACCGCCGCGAAACCCATCTGTACGCGACCCTCCATGTTAATCCACATGCCGCTCTTTTCTGTGTAGGCAGCGGAGGGAAGAATCACATCCGCGACTTGCGCCGCCTTGTCGCCATGGTGACCGATATAAACCGTGAAACATTTTGCAAGAGAATCTAGGTCGAAATCATCAGCCTGCATAATAATTGCAACATCAACCTCCCCCTTCGCCATAGAGACTAGCAGCGGCATAAAGCCATCTACACCTTGATTGAAGCCGATCTCGCACGCGCCCACCGCAGAAGCACTTCTATGGAGTATGTTGAAGCCATTCCAATCCTCGCTCACCATATTTGCTTTCTCCGCGATTCTTCTACATAAACGCCATATATCGCCACCATCTTTGCGTTCCAACGCATCGTAACCCAAGATCAACATCGGATGCGCGGCTCTCGATAATCTCGCAAGCACGCCCTCCTTGTCCTTGCCATCTGCGATCTTTAACAAGTGTTGGGCTTGCTCGTCTAACCAACGACAAGGATAGGTCAAATCGCATGCCGCTCCGATGCCGTAGGCTTGTTGCAAATTCCCTTGCAACCAAGCCTGTCTAATACGCGCATTGACAAGGGGCGCATCCTCGCGTGGATTCGCTCCTACGATAAGCAAGGCATCGGCACGCGTGACATTCGCAATGCGCGTGTTGAATAGGTAGCCACTGCGTAGATTAGGGTCGAACTGCGCACCGCCCTGCCGTGCGTCAAACTTATTTGAGCCTCGTGCGGTTAATAGCTTTTTAAGTGCATACATAGATTCCAAATCGCACTGATCTCCCGCAACAGCGGCTATTCGTGTCTTGGCACTCGCTATTCGATCAGCTACCAAGTCGAGAGCTGCTTGCCAGCTTATCGGAACCAGTTGTTTATTCTCGTTGCGTGCATAAGGTCGGTCGAGCCTCTGGCGTGCTAAACCATCGCATGAAAAACGAGCTTTGTCAGAGAGCCATTCCTCGTTTACATCCTCGTGCAGACGAGGTAGCACTCGTAGCACTCTTCCATTTTTACTATCGATGCGGATGTTGCTACCGACAGCGTCCATCACATCGATCGATTCGCTTTTCTGCACCTCCCAAGAGCGCGCACGGAAGGCGTATGGCTTAGAGGTGAGCGCACCGACAGGGCAGAGGTCGATTACATTGCCAGATAGTTCTGAATCGAGGGTCTTCTCCAAAGTGCTAATCTCGACATCCTCTCCGCGACCGAGCATGCCTATATCGTCGATGCCTGCAATCTCGTTGGCAAAGCGCACGCAGCGCGTACAGTGAATGCAACGCGTCATGATCGTTTTAATCAATGGTCCCATGTACTTCTCGCCAACCGCCCGTTTGTTCTCCGAAAAACGCCCTTGAGCGAATCCGTAGGTTAATGCTTGGTCTTGTAGATCGCACTCGCCACCTTGATCGCAAATCGGACAATCAAGCGGATGGTTGATCAGCAGAAACTCCATTACTCCCTTACGCGCGTTTTGTAGGCTAGGTGAGTTAGTCGTAATCGACATGCCTTCATTGATTGGCAAAGCGCACGAGGCTTGCGGTTTCGGCGGGCCAGGCGAAACTTCAACTAAGCACATTCGGCAATTGCCAGCTATCGATAGGCGATCATGGTAGCAAAAACGTGGTATCTCAACGCCTGCTTCCTCGCACGCTTGTAAGACGGTTAAACCAGCTTCGCACTCATGCTCCTTACCATCGATGGCAATCTTGACCATAGGTAATTCTTTGGCGGGCAGCTCTTTGGTGGGCAACTCTTTAGGTGGTAGCTCTTTGGGCATTGCTGCTTGCTCTAGTTATTTGTTCTACTACGCAACTTCTGGTTGCGCTATAGAGGAGCTCGCGCGTGTTTGCGCAAGCCGTGCCTCAATGCGCTCCACTATTTCAAAGCGAAAGTGGCGTATCAAGCCTTGTA
>JABAAS010000010.1:0-3350 GCA_014238625.1 Alphaproteobacteria bacterium
ATTAACTCTGCCGCGTTGAGCTTTCAGGCTCGCTAGCTTGGTGCAGGAGATGGATGGAAAGAGGGGGAGTGAGAAGGGGAGCAGAACGCCCCCCCCTTCCACCTCCAAGGAGGGGGCAGCCTCCAAGGAGGGGTCAACCTCCAGGGAGAGTCCCGCCGCCTTGACTGGCATGCGTTTGAGCGTAGACTTCATTTCTCCTATTATCGTAGGCATTTTCATGGGTTTTTGGCTTGATCGTTGGCTTTCGACGACGCCGTTATTTTTACTTATTTTATTTTTTTTAGGTATTCTCGCGGGTTTTTGGAATTTGTATCGGATGGCGCAGCGTCTCGAGCAACAAAACGAGTAGCGAGACTAGCTCGTTTATCTGGCTCGTCTACCTTTAGTCTATATTAGCTTCGAGTATATAAAATTTGTTATTTTATCGAGCTTGCTTTTGCGTTTTGCCTCGCCCTATGTTAAGGTTAGGAGATTAGCTAGGAGGTATCATTATGGCATCGGAAGGACATAGTCCGCTAGATCAGTTTCGCATTGAGGAGATAATCTCGCTTGAGCTGCCTAATGGCGTTGACTTATCTTTTACGAACTCGTCGCTATGGATGACGCTCAGCGTTATGTCTATCTGTGTTTCGTTCTTTTTTGCGACTCGCAGACGAGCGTTAGTTCCCAGCTACGCGCAGCTTATAGCGGAGTCTATTTATAAGGTTGTAGCGGATATGGTGCGTGACAACATAGGCAAGGAGGGCAAGCGTTTCTTTCCATTTATCTTCAGCTTGTTTATGTTTATTTTGGTAGGCAATGTAGCAGGTCTTTTACCTGGCTCTTTCACCTTCACGAGTCATTTAGCGGTTAATTTCTTTTTAGCTGGCTCGATATTTCTAGCGGTGACACTTTTGGGTATAGCTCGGCATGGGCAGGGATTTTTGCGATTATTCTTACCGCATGGCACGCCTTGGTTTTTGGCACCGTTGCTAGTTCCCATCGAGTTGCTTTCTTATGTTTCGCGCCCTGTTAGCTTGTCTGTGCGGTTATTTGCGAATATGGTTGTAGGGCATGTATTACTTAAGGTTATAGCTGGCTTTGTTGTCTCGCTAGGTCTTTTGGGTATAGTGCCATTTGTGGGTTTGTTAGCGATCACGGCATTAGAGTTGTTGGTAGCTTTCATTCAGGCGTATGTTTTTGCGATTCTTACTTGTATTTACTTGCACGATGCGCTTTACCTGCACTAGCTTATAGAAGAGAGTTATTTTGTTACGAATTAGCTCTATTTTGTATCACCAATTAGGAATAAGGATTTTATCATGGAAGTAGAAGCAGCAAAAATGATTGGGGCGGGCTTGGCGGCCGTTGGAATGATCGGCGCGGGTATAGGAGTTGGAAATGTGTGGGCGAGCTATTTTCAAGCGATAGCGCGCAACCCTGCCTCGAAGAAGGAGATAGGAGCGTCGATTTGGGTTGGCTTTGCGGTTACGGAGGCGATAGCACTTTTCGCACTGCTGATAGGATTGATGGTTATGTTTATTTTCTAGGTCTATCTTCTATGCTCATCTTATAGCTTTCCGAGTCGAGATTTTTCATGCCGCAACTAGAGCAATTCGATACGTACTTGAGTCAAATTTTCTGGCTTTTAGTTACCTTTGGCATTCTTTATGTAGTTATGTCGCGAGTTTTGATACCGCGCATGGTCTCGATTCTGGAGGCTCGAGTTTTCCAGATTGAGTCTGATCAGAGAAGGGCGGAGGAAGCTAGGATGGAGGCGGACGAATTTGGCGGTCGTATAGCTTATATGGTCAGCACCGCGCAGATCGAGGGGGATCGCCTGCGTTCGGATGCTGTTTTGCAGGAGCGAGCGAAGACAGAGAAACGCCTTGCGGATTTGGAAAAGGATATAGATGCGCGAATAGCCAGTAGTGAGGCTCGCTTATTGTCGGAGCACGAGCGATCTCTTGGGCTAGCGGAGGCTTCGATTGCCGAGGTTGTAGATCAGGTTTTGTTGCGCATATTGGGCGAGCAGGCGCGTCCGGCGGCGGGAGAGTTGCGTGCGCTTGTGCACGATGCGATATCGTCTTTGCAAGAACAAGGACATAGCCAAGGAAATATTCTTGGACATAGCCAAGCACAGTTAGAAGGGCATTCGCAGAGTGGCACAGTAGCTGATGCTTATGACGCTCTCGCGCCCGCTAGCTCTGGCACCATCACTGTAGAGCCAACCTCGAGTAAGGGAGGTGTTTAGGATATGATATTTCACGAGCCAAGCTTCTGGGTTGACCTTTCGTTCGTTTTACTCGGTATATTTATCTTTATCAAGGCGAAACCGCAGGTTAAGGCTAGGCTAGATGCTCGAATAGCGGCGATTTCCCAAGAGCTTGACGAGGCGCGAGATATGCGTGAGCAAGCCTCGCGTGAGCTAGCGGAGGTTCTTTTTCGAGACAAGAACGCCGAGCGCGAGGTAGCTCAGATCAATCAGCAGGCGAACGATGAAGTTAAAGAGCTACGCCGAGCAGCGCAGCAGGCGCGAGCTTTGAGCGTAAAACGCACGCAACTTTTTGCCGAAGAGCGTCTAGAACAGCTCGAATCTCGTTGGCATGCGCGTCTTCGCGATGCTTTTGTATCAGCTACTCTTTCAGCGAGCGAGAATTTTTTGCGACAAGCCACCCAAGATAGCAAGACTCAGTCGTATTTATTTGATCGAGCCTTGAAGCGACTACCGCGCGATTTGGTCGAGCGGCGCTTAGATAGTTAGACAATTTTAATACTTTTTGTCCAATTTTGTCCAAAGTTTGCCTAAATTTATCTAATTTTACATTCTATTCGCCAGTCTATTTAGGATGCGAGCAAGGATACTATTCAGAGTTTAAAGTTGCGCGTTAGCACTTTATTCATTTTTGAGAGTGCCAGAGTGCCAGAGTGCCTTGTCTGTCGGAGTTTTCTAGTATTTGCCTTTCTTTACTTTATTAGTGGCTAAAGGCTCGAATTCCGCCAGTTGAACAAAGAGCGACGCCGAGCTTATTTGCGAAATCGATTAGTGTTTTCTCGCGTTTTCCGCCGCCTGGATGTAGAACGGCTTTGACGCCTGCTTGCGCCAAGATAGCGAGCGCGTCTGGGAAAGGAATAAAACCATCCGATGCTGCGACGCTTCCCATTATTTCGTGCCCTTCGCGTTGAGCTTTATGTACTGCGACATGCGCGGCATCGACTCTGCTTGTCTGCCCGCAGCCGAGTCCGATAGTTGCTTGGGCATCGGTACGCACGATAGCTATTGCGTTAGAAGTCATCAGGGCGGCGGCGTCGAAAGCGAACAGCATTGCTTTTTTCTGCTCTTCACTCGGCTCTTTTTCGCCTTTATGTTT
>JABAAS010000010.1:3671-17923 GCA_014238625.1 Alphaproteobacteria bacterium
TGCGCAAGCCAATCCGCATATATTTCCGTGTTTTACGATGGCACAACAAGGTTCTTCTTGTTGTAACACGGCATTTGCTGCCCTATATGCGTCGAGCAGGTTATTGTAGCTGGGGCTACGCCCGCACAGCATAGGAGATTCTGGACTTAGTTGCTTTGGAATCCTTTCGACCGTTCTTCTAGAGTATAGAGCAGCGGCTTGATTTGGATTTTCTCCGTATCGTAGCATCAGTGTTTTAGTAGAGAAGAAACTGCGCGATTTTGGCAATGGGTCGTAAGATGTTGCCAAGCTCAACCAATCTGTGATCATGGCATCGTATTGGGAAGTCATTTGAAAGACTTTAACAGCCAAGGCGTTGCGTATCTCTTGGCTGATTATGATTTGCTCGTCTGGGCTTTGTTCTCCTTTTTCTTGTAGGCTTAGTATTTCAGCGATAACGTCGCAGTCTTCTTTAGTGTATAGAGGACATACCTGCTTGTAATTTTTTGCAGCGGCTCGCAATAAGGAGATCCCGCCGATGTCGATGTATTCGAGCAGTTTTTCGAACTCTTCACTTTTTTCTTTTTTTCTAGCCTGTTGGCAAAATTGGTAAGGTTGTACGACGACATAGTTTATAGGGAAGATTTTTCTTCCGTCCTGCAAGCTTTCTAGCTCGCTTTGCGTTTCTGCATTGCGCTCTGAGAGTATTCCGCCGAAAATTCTGGGATGTATAGTTCTTACTTTTCCCTGAGCGAGATATTCCTCTCCGATATATTCATTTACAGATGTATTTTCAATTCCTATTTCCTTTAGCTTTTTATGCGTTCCTGGAGTTGCCAAGATTTTGATTCCTCGCGCGAGTACGGCTCTAGCTAGATTTTCTACTATTTTGGTTTCTGTTACAGAAACCAGCATGTAAGAAGTAATATCTCTTATGTTCATATGATTGTGCATCTACTGTACTTTCAACGACAAGCCATCATAGATTCTCCTCCCTATTTTTTTACCTTTTTTTTCACCCTCGGGCGCCGATAATAGAGTATAGTATGTATCTTGTAAAGAACTACTAAATCGGTAGCATATTTTCTAGGTTGTATATTTCATATTATTAGCTTTATGTCCACTACGAAAGGATCGATAGTACCGCGCCGCCTTTCGGCGTTGAGCATCAGCGAGGATGGTTTAGAGGTCTATCTATCGGCGATTCGCAAGGTTCCTCTTTTAGCTAGAGAAGAGGAGTATATGCTAGCGCGACGCTGGATTTCGCATAAGGATGTTGAGGCTGCGCATCGTTTAGTTTTGAGTCACTTGCGTTTAGTAGCGAAGATAGCCTCTGGCTATCGGGGCTATGGCCTTCCCTATTCGGAGCTTTTATCGGAGGGGAACATCGGTCTTTTACAAGCAGTTAAGCGTTTTGATCCTGAACGTGGCTTTCGTCTAGCGACTTATGCGATGTGGTGGATACGCGCTGCGATTCAGGATTATGTTTTGCGTTCTTGGTCTTTAGTTAAGATAGGCACGACCTCAGCGCAGAAGAAGCTTTTTTTCAACCTTCGGAAGCTACGCCAGCAAATGCGAGCGATTGATGGTCAGCGAATGAACTCCGAAGAGATAGAGGACATAGCGAAGACACTAGGAGTTGACAGCAAGGATGTTGAGCTTATGCATGCGCGCTTATCGTCGCGCGATCTTTCGCTACAGACGCCGATCGGTGATGAAGGAGAGACTTGGCAGGAATGGCTAGCGGATGAAGAAGTGGATCATGAGGCGGTTATTCTTGATCAAGAGGAGCAACGCTATCGTCGATCGATTTTAACGAATGCGCTTGCGTCTCTCAAGCCGCGCGAGCGCGATATTTTGCGCTCTAGGCGACTAGAGGAACCTATCCAGACTCTAGAGGCTTTGAGCAAACGCTATAATGTCAGCAAAGAGAGGATACGACAGATTGAGTCTATTGCCTTTGACAAACTACGCAAGGCTGTTGCGCTTGAGGAGCAACAGCAAACGACGCCGAGATTAGCGGCTCCGAGCAGAGCTGTTGAGCGTGCGAGCATCGGGCAAGGTTAACCTTATGGCTAACCCACTATAGCAATTTAGCCCTAGTAGTCTTAATCTCTACTTTTCACTCTTTGTGTTTTTTGTCAGTAGGGCTGTGGCGTATTTGCCTGCCCCAAGCTTTCAGCAACGACTTTTGCTGTTCTCGCAAGCGTCGTTCTTTGTTTTGTAGCATTATCTCCAAGACAATTGCCATGATTGTTGGCAGCAGCATGAATATCAAGATTCCGAGCCAAGCCATCCCGAACGGCACGAGCCAGTTGAACCAATCTGCGAACAGCACTCCTGGCTCTGGAGTTAGTCCGTATTTTTTGTAGCTATGCTGTAGAGCGAGTATGGTTCCTACGAAGTTGAGTCCGGTTACGGCGGTTATCAAATCTTTTTTTTCTTTTTTGTCGAAGTTTCGAATTAGCACAGTTGGCAGCATAGCGAAAGATGCTAGTAGCACCAACGATACATATAGCCCTAAGATGATGAGCAGGCATGCGAGAAGTATTGATGTTATATAAGATCTCGAGATAGCGCTAGCGTCTTTTCTATCGCTTTGCGTTAGATCGCTTTTACCGCCGCGAGCTTTGCTGCCAGCTTGCGCTTGTCGAGAAGGAGGAGCGACAGCCATTTTAGAACAATCTCAGGAATAATGTTATTAACCCGACGACCATCAAGCCCGAGCTTGTTGTTAGCGCGATTGCTTTAGTTTTCTGTTTAGCGTAGTTAGGCATATCTCGATGGCTTTCTGCGATTTCTGCGAGTTTTTGTTCGTTGATTCTATAGTTTTTTTGCGCTTTTCTGTATTCACTTGCGTCTTTTTCGAGTATCGCTTGATTATCAGCGATAGCGAGCATTGGCTGTAGGAATCCCTCTTTAGTAGATTTTTTCAGTTGTTCGTGTAGTTTTTGTTTTTTTTCAGTATTTTTGAGTCTCTCGAGCGCAGGTTCGAGCAAAGGGAATACAGCATTGCACAGAGCGTGAGCTGGTACTTTGTTATAATTTTGCTGGACGATATTTAGCATTCGCACTTGAGCGAGGCCGCTTTGTATCGGGTCGTTTCCCTCGATCACTGCATTTATATATTGAGATACATCGTTACGGTAGTATGCCGCGATGTAAGCGAGGATGTGCACGTCGAGTTTTATTCTACCGCTCTCGCCTTGTTGAGCCATGCGTTCTTCCAAACGAGAGATAAGATTGCCCATTCCATATATGTAGTCTCGAGCAAAGAGCGGAGACATACAAGGAGCGTCTTGGTTTAGAGTATATAAGAAAATTAGCCTATTGACCTCGTTATCACTGCGCAGGAAGCGTTGAGCTAAGGAGTTCAGCATATTTACGGTTGCGATATATGTTGGCGGGCTATGAATATGGTTTCTCATCCAAAAATCGTGAATTCCGCTGTTTATCAAGCTTATTATGGCTTTTGCCTTTATTTTTTCTTCGTGGTATTTAGCGAGCATGCTTCCGAAAGCGGTAATTGTGCATCCCATATTTTGCCATAGTATGGGAGCGATAGGATTTAGTAGTATTAAGGTTTTTATCATGCTTTCAGAAGTTTCGTTTTTTTTGCCTTTATCGTTATCGTTATTTTCTTGTAGCAAGAGAATTCCTCTAGCATTTACGTCGTCGTTGAAAGATCTCCGCAGCCAATGCGCGAGGTCTTGGCTTCTGCATAGTTCTATGGCTTCTTGCCAGTTTCTGTGTAGCAGATAAGACATTTCCTGCCTTGTTGTTATAGTCTGCTCTTTTAGGTAGTATGGAACTTTAGCTCTTGGTGGAGAGAAGTGGTTATCGATAGTCCTTCTGTATCCGCTGAGCCAAGATATTACTTGATCGTATCCCCATCGAGTAGCTGGGTTATCGTCGAGCAATCCTCGAATTAGCTCTGAGCTTTCAACCTCCAGCGGCGTATGTTCTATGAGTGCTCTGTAGGAGCCTAGGCGCGCCTTTTGTATCAGCACCGCCTCTTCCGAGAGCATTCGCAAAGGCACATGTCCTCTAAGCAGAGTTAAGATCATGACCCCTAGTGCGTAGTAGTCGTTAGCGTTGATTTCGCTACCGCGTCCTTGCGGTTCTGCCATTGCTGCGGTAGGAGTTTCGAACAACCTTGGCTGCAGCATTCCCGCTGGCTCGCTGAGGCATTGCCCGAGCACGAAGTTTCCTGTTTGTTCGAATAGGTTAGTTGGAGAAAAGGCGCGATATGTTATTCCTGAGCTATGCATCGCTTGCAATAGTTTGATGGTTGGCTTTAGGAAATTTTTCACGCAATCGCGCAGACTTATGGGGCTTGTTGTTTCTTCTGATGTTTCTAGGTATAGGTTCATAGAGGGTTTTTTATAAATGAGAACAACCCTCTCGATTCCTTCGGTATCGTGTATTGTATGCCATTCGATGAATTGAATAATTGAACTGTAGTTCAAGCTGATGAACGCATCGGCTACGCTTAGTCGAGGGAATAATCGCCTATCGCATACATATGCGATGAAATTTTTGTCTCCGTTTGCTTTCTGCGCGATATAGGCTCTAGCGTGAGCTGTGTCGTATACGGGCAGAGCGCGAGAGAAAATTGTTCGATAATTCTTGCTTTCGTCGAGCAGTTGCTTCTCTGCATTTTTTCCGACGGTTATTTTTTGGCTTTCTGCCATAAGGTCTTCCATCCTTATCTTGTTGTCTGTTGTAATCTTGCGTTCCTATTGCCTCACTTTCGAGATTCATTCGGCTTTACGCTTTAAGTTACTGGAAGTATCTATTACTACACTTATTTTTTGGCGCTTATTTTGTATTTTTCACACTGGGTTGCGTAGGAAAGCTGGCATAGTTTCAGGTTGCATGGTTGGCTTGTTTATCTTTTTGTTATCGCCTTGAGCCGAGTTAGCTTTTCCCGCGCCCTGTCCGCTCGGTGCTTGTCTGCTCGGTGCTTGTCCGCTCGGTGCTTGTCTGCTTGGGGAGTGCCTTTCACTTGAGTTTCGGTTTTTCTGCTGGTTTTGTCTATAGTTTATTTTCCGCTCTGTATTTTCGAGTGCTTGCCTATGGTTATCTTTTGTGTGGCACCATTCTTTTCCGATAGCTTTTTCGACTTGTTCTAGCATTCCGTTGCGTTCGAGTATTATTTTATCATCTTCGCTAAGATATGTTATGGCGGAGCCTTTTAAGCCTGCTCTTCCAGTGCGTCCTATACGATGAACATAGTTATCTTCGTTTGTTGGTAGATCGAAATTTATGACGCAATCGACTGCCTCGATATCGAGTCCGCGCGCTGCGACATCGGAGCATATGAGGAACTTTATAACGCCCTTACGAAATTTTTCCAGCTCTGCTATGCGCATAGGTTGAGGCATATCGCCGTGCAGTTGTCCTATTTTTTTTGCGAGAGAGTTATCGTCGAGTCTGCCTGCTCGATTTGTAGTTAGCATTCGTGTCACCTCTCGCACGCGTTGCCTTCGATTACAAAAAATTAGTGCGCTCGTTCGATTTTTGAGCTCTTCTACGAGGAGTGATATTTTTTGTTTTTCGTTTTCGACGGGTATAAATTGTTCTTGCACGGTTTCGGCGCTGCGTTTTTGTGGCGAGAGGTCGATGTACTTAGCTCGTTTAGTGAATTTTTCCACGAGCTTTCCGACTTCAGTGTCCATTGTTGCGCTCATCAGCAGTGTCTGTCTTTGCGCTGACAATAACGAGCAGATTTTTTCGACCTCTGGAATGAATCCCATATCGAGCATGCGATCAGCCTCGTCGAGCACTAGCACGGATATGGCGTTGAGCATTATTTTTCCTCTCTCTTGCAGGTCGAGCAGCCTTCCTGGCGTTGCGATGATGACATCTGGAGCTTTTGCGAGCTGTTGTATTTGCTCGCCCATAGTCATACCGCCAATGAGGAGTGTATGTTTGATGCTGTTATTTGCCGAGAATGTCTCTATGACTTCTGCGGTTTGCATAGCGAGTTCGCGCGTTGGGTTTAGGATCAAGGCTCTTGGTAGCCCTGCGCGCTGCCTTGCGTGAGTTAGGATATCTAGCAGTGGCAGAACGAAAGCTGCGGTTTTACCGGTGCCTGTTTGCGCGATACCTACGATATCGCGGTTCATCAGGGCATTGGGTATGGCTAGCTCTTGTATGGGTGTTGGTTGATCGAATCCTGCGCGAGTTACTTGCTCAAGTATTTGATCACTTAGACCTAGTTCAGAAAATTTACTCATATCTACATCACATATTTCTAGTTATAGATACACTTTTAAGCTGTTACAGTCAAGCATTGCGTTTTTCTTGTATAGTTATTATGCTTACGGCTATGGCGAGAGCTTGTGTGTACGAGCCTATATTTGAGTATGGCTAAAGCTATGCGCCCAAGTTAATATGCTTGGTTTATATGCTTGTTGGATTATATTGGACGAGACTAGGAGTAAGACAAATGTCTGCAGATAGCAAGATTAGCAAGCAACGTAATGACAAGCAGCGAGCACTCGCTTCTGCCTTGGCGGAGATCGAGCGTAGCTTTGGCAAGGGTTCTGTGATGCGTTTAGGTCATCAAGAGATAGAGGGCATAGAATCGATCTCGACTGGCTCTCTAGGTTTAGACATAGCCTTAGGTGTAGGGGGTCTGCCGCGCGGCAGGATAATCGAGATATACGGTCCTGAGTCTTCTGGTAAGACGACTCTTGCCCTGCATGTTATAGCGGAGGCGCAGCGGCGTGGCGGGCAGTGCGCTTTTCTAGACGCCGAGCATGCCCTTGATCCGTCTTATGCCAAGAAGCTAGGCATCGACTTGGACAATTTGTTAATCTCGCAACCGGACGCTGGCGAGCAAGCGCTAGAGATAGCGGATACTTTAGTACGCTCTAGTGCTTTGGATGTTTTAGTAATCGACTCTGTTGCGGCTCTAGTTCCGCGAGCGGAGCTAGAGGGAGATATGGGCGACAGCCATGTTGGGCTGCACGCGCGTCTTATGAGTCAGGCTTTGCGTAAGTTGACGGGGTCGGTTTCTCGCTCTAGGACGATGATTATATTTATCAACCAGATTCGTATTAAGATAGGTGTTATGTTCGGCAACCCTGAGACGACGACTGGCGGCAACGCATTAAAATTTTATTCTAGCGTACGCCTTGACATACGCAGGATAGGAGCGGTTAAGGATAAGGATGTTATAGTGGGCAACCAGACGAGGGTTAAGGTTGTCAAGAACAAGGTAGCACCGCCGTTTCGTGTAGTCGAGTTTGATATCATGTATGACGAGGGTATCTCGAAGAGCGGCGAGGTTCTCGATCTTGGTGTTAGCGCGGGTATAATCGAGAAGTCTGGCTCGTATTACGCTTATGACAAGCAGCGGATAGCGCAAGGACGGGAGAAAGCGCGGGTTTGGTTGCGCGAGAACCCTATGAGCGCGAACGCGATAGAGAACAAGATTCGCGAGAAGGAGGGCTTGCTATCGGTAGCTATGCTAGAATCGCCGTCGACAGTCCCTGAGGCGATGCCAGAGTCAGCCTCTCCTGCCAGCCCCGACTCCAATCCCACATCAGTCTCTGGCGGTAGCGGTGTAGTTGTTAATGACGGCTCTACTGATACTAGTAGTACGGCGAGTGACGGTAGCGTTGTCTCCGCGCCGAAACCGCCTGCTGCAACCTAGCTTTTGGTTTTACTTTTAGCGAGCTAGTAGCCTATCGAGATCCTCGTAGCCTATCACGCTCCATGGTGAGCAATGCGATGAATTCGGCAACTCCTCGCTTACTCAAGAGACTAGTCATTTCTGCTCTTTTTCCGGCGATAACGCTGACATTACGAAATAGCAAATCAACGATTCCCATATTTTTGGTTTCTTGCTGTGCTTCGTTGCTATCGGAGTTAGTCTGGAAGCATCGCACGCGCCATACGACTGGTACCATTTCTGCTTCGTTTTCGAGTTTGACGAGCAAGCGTACGGCGAAGTCTTTACCCAATCTAGAGGCTTCTTCGATCGAGTAGTTTTCCACTTGCAAAGAATAGATGTTGTCGCCGATGGTTGTTTGCAATATATCGCTGATTAGATTTGTGTAGGTATTGCGTTGCTGGCTGGACATTTTGCGCCAATAGGGACCTACCAAACTTCGAGCGACTGTCTCAAAGGCGAAGGCTTCTTTGAGTATCGCCATATATATACTTTTGTACTTTTTTTGTCGTTTGCGCTCTTGGGACGAGTTTGTCTCGTTTTTTTGAGCTTTTTGCTCTGCTTGCTTTTTCAGTATTTCCGTTAGCAATTCTTTGGCGTGTTTATCGACAAAATGGTTAGCGTCAGCGGTGCTACAATCGTTGCTGCGTTTTAGCCGCTCGCGCTCCGAGCCATCTGCGGCTTGCGCTTTACTAAATGTGAGGGGTGATAGTAACAGCAATAGGCTCGCAACTATGACGAATATGAGGCTTGCTACTTTGCTAGCTTTTGTTTTGCGGTCTATTAATTTATTCACTAGTTTATCCTTTAGTTATTTTTTGCGTTTACTGCTCGTGAGCGCAGCGAGGCGAGCAGTTTCTTACTACACAAATTTTCAGTTATTCTTTTGGAATTCTTTTTTTATACTTTCTAGTCGCGTGTCGAGCTTATCGAGGAATCCTTCGAGTCCGCTTTCTGCCAAGATTGCCCCTGCTTCTCCGCGTTGGGCGGAGACTATACTCAAGCCTCTTATGTGCACATCGATCAGGGAAGGTTCTCCATTTTTATCGAAGCGTACACGCCAACCTACGGGCAGGGCGGGCCTACCTTCTTGTTGTTGTACGCTTGTTTCTACGAGCACATCTTTTCCGATGGGTTTGCTAGCTATAACCTCGAAGCTTGCGGAGGTGAGCGAGCTTAGCAGATTAGCGGAGAATAGGACGATCCACTGCGATGCGGCTAGAGTATATTGTTTTTGCTGTTGTTCGTTCATCGCTCGCCAATACTTACCGATTATTGCTCGCGTCATCAGCCTAGTGTTTAGGTTTTCATCCAAGTTATCCTTTAGCAGCAGGCGTTTTTTATTTCTGGAGATTTTTTTATCGCCCATGATTTTCGCCATGTAGGAGCCATTTTTTAGTATGAAGTCCCAGGCTTTTTGATTTTTCTGCTCTTGGTTTAGCTCGGCTTTGGCTGGCAGTTTATATGCGAGCGTAGCCATGGAGCTTACGCTGACGGCGCTTATGGCGATGACTGCTAGCGGCGAGTGTGGTAGCAGGGCGAATAGATATATGGCGAGTGCGGGTGCTTTTACGCGCTTTCTAGCCACTGCGAGTTTTTGTGTTACCATTGCTTTTCTCTTTTACCTCTCTTTGTTATATCTCCCTCTTGCCTCTTAGTTTATCATCTCCCCTTACTTCTCTTCCACGAGCTTTTATTTACGCTGCATAGAGAGTTCTATGCCTGCTCCCTTAGCTGTTTTGATGGCTTGCGGTTTTTTCAAGCTCAGCCATATCGACTGCACTTGTTTTCGCGCGAAGCAACATTCAGCGAGCATTTCGCCCAAGTCTTCCAATAGCGGAATATGCCCAAGAGCTACGATTGCCTGCAGGTCATCGCAGAGTTGTTTATAGCATATGAAGTTCTTGTTTTCCATTGCTATCGGATTGTCCATAGTTGAGTCTGTGTTTATTTCTGTTGCTATGTTTAGGTTTAGGGATATTACCAGCGGCTGCTTTTTCTTGCGTTCGTGCGGATAAATGCCGATACTGGCTTGCACGACTAGCTCGTCGATGACGATTCGGTAGCCGAGCTTTTGGTATGCGTTTTTTTCATCCATATCAGACATAATAGCAAAATTTAGAGTAGCTTTGCGATGAGTCAAGTCCGAAAAGAGCGAACCAGTGTAGCGAACGAGGAGCTACGCGCTACCGAGCCTTTAGCATCTACTTCAGCACCCACTCCAGCGCCTATTTTGCCGCCTATTTTACCTATAGGCATCAGGAAGCTAACGGACAACAGCTTAGCGTCGGCGATTATGGGTATATTGAATTTCACGTCGGACTCTTTTTCTGGCGATGGACTGCTGAGCTCGAACGAGCGAGCGAGCGACAAAACTTTATCGTCGAGCATTTCGGCACTGCTGCGCCAAGCGGAGTCTTTTTTGCGAGCAGGAGCGGATTGGCTAGACATAGGCGCGGAGAGCACGCGTCCTGGTGCCTCGCCACTAGGTCTTGAAGAGGAGCGCAGACGTTTGCTAGCGGCTGTTGCGGCATTGCTGGATGAGTTTCCGGACGCGCTTATTTCAGTAGATACGCGCAAAAACACTTTAGCGCGCGAGGCATTTTCCTATGGCGCGCGCATGCTCAACGATGTTTCTGGTAGCGTGCGCGAGCAGCTATGGGCGTCGCTTGAGCCGTATGGAGCTTTTTCTCCAACAGCTACTAGTGGTTGGATTGTTTTGATGCACAACACAGAGGCTCGCTTTCAGGAGGACACTGCTGCGCTGGGCGGTAATTCTTGGCAGCCTTGCGAGCCGCATCTATCCGAGACAGCGAGCGTTTTGTCGCGATTGCGGGAGCTAGCGAGTTCATGCGAGGGGGTGGGCGTTGCGCGCGAGAAAATTATTTTGGACGCGGGTTTAGGCTTCGGCAAGACTTTTGCGCAGAACTTGGCGTTGCTCGGAGACTGGTCTCGAATATCTGCGCTCGGCTACCCTAGCTTATTAGGAGCTTCGCGAAAATCGTTTTTGGGAAGACTCATAAATGAAGGGCTTGTAAATGAGGGGCTTGCAAATGAGGGGGCTGTAGCCTGCGAGACTGCCAGTGCTAGTGCTAATAGCAAGCAGCGTCTGGAAGGTAGCCTCGCTGCTTGCGCGCTTGCGGTTGCGGGTGGAGCGAGATTATTGCGCGTGCATGATGTTGCGGAGACTAGTCGCTTCGTGAATGCGCTACATGCGATGCGTAGTGGCATTCCTAGTTCTTGATACTATCTGTTTTTAGTCCCAGCTTTAATTTTAGTTTAAATCCTAGCTTTAGCCTTATTAGGCGCGATGTCTTTACTCGCCTGCCTATTATTTTCAGCTAGCTTTAGGGTAGCGCGCAGAGCCTGCCGCAATTCATCGAGTGGCACGCGCCTTGTTTTTTCACCCACAATCGCGTTAGAGCTAGCGCGAGGTTTTGTCAGAGTCTTGTCAGCAGATTTTTTGTCAGCAGATTTTTTTTGCACATTTTTTTGCGCTTGATAATGCCAGTAAGTCCAACCGTTGCAACTCTGTCTACCTGCGAGCTGTGCGGCGAGTTTATGTATGGATGCTCTGCTCTGCAGGTGCGCCAAGTCTCCGTCTGCGGTAATGCTTGCTTGGAACTTGCGGCACTTACTTTCGAGTTTTTCTCCTGGTGCGAGTAATCCGTTTTCGAGCAATGCTGCGAAGGGAATATCGCGCGCCTGCTCGCGAGGTTCTGGCAGGAACAGAGTCTCGGCGTCAGCCTCCGAGCTATTTTCAGCAATTTGCTCGAGCCTTTCTTGCGCGGCTTTGACATATTCTGGCTCGCGCTCGATGGCGATGTATTTCCGCCCTAGCATTTTGCACATAGCTACGCTAGTTCCAGTTCCGCCAAAGGGGTCGAGCAGGACATCGCCTACTTTTGTGCTAGCGACTATCACTCGATATAGCAGGGATATTGGCTTTTGCGTTGGATGCAGAGACTTGCCATCCTTGCTACGCAGTCGCTCCTTACCGCTACATATGGGTAGTCGCCAGTCGCTACGCATTTGTTTATCGCCATTGAGTTTTTTGAGCGCGCGATAGTTGAATCTATATTTAGAGTTTTTACCTTTGGCGCACCATAATAGAACTTCATGCGCGTTGGTGAATCGCCTGCCGTGGAAGTTAGGCATGGGGTTATTTTTGACCCATACGATATCGTTTAGTATCCAGAAGCCTAAATCTTGTAGCAACCTACCTAGGCGATATATATTGTGATAGCTACCCATGACCCAGATTGTGCCATTATCTTTGAGCAATCGCTTTGCTTGTAGTAGCCACTTTTCGCTAAAGTTGTCGTAGTCGTGGATGCTATCGAACCTATCCCAAGCGTTTGTGACGCCTTCGACGGCGGTTTCGTTTGGTCGTTTGAGCTCTTTTTCGATTTGCAGAAAATATGGCGGGTCTGCGAAGATTGTATCTACGCTTTGCGCGGGCAGTCGCGCCATAGTCGAGACGCACTCACCGAGTATAAACTTGTCGAGCATTGTTGGCAGAGTCAGGCTTGGCTCGCTGTTTGAGTTGCGCTCTGAACTACTTGGCTTACTACTTAGGCTATCGTTTGGATAGTTATTATTTTCTTTTTGCACGAATATCCTTTGTCTTGTCTTTTGCCCAACCTCGCTTGCTAATTTTTGCAACAGAGTTGCTGTATGCGACTTGTATGCGGAGGTAGAAGTAAGTTACAAAGGATAAATTAGCAAATTTTATACCAAGAATTTCATGCAAGGTGCGAAGGTTTTGCGATGATGTGGCGACAAGCCATTTTTCTCCAACGCCTTGAGATGCTCAGGCACGGGGTATCCCATATTTTTCTGCCAAGCGTATAGGGGATATTGTGCGTGTAGTTTTTCCATCAAGGCGTCCCTTGCGACTTTTGCGATGATGGCGGCTGAGGCGATGGTTATGGATTTGTTATCGCCTTGTACGATGGGCTTTATTTTTTGCGGGTTTATTTGAATGTTTTGCATTCTCAAGCTTGGCGAGTGCCTTCCATCTATCAGGTATGCGTGTGGCATCCAGCTTGGTATCATATCTTGCGCCCTACTTTGCATTTTACCTTGCATTTTATCTTGCATTTTATCTTGCGCTTTTACTCCGAGCCGTTGCCCGAGCTTTGCGCAAGCTCTCTGCATGGCTTTGAGACTAGCCTGTAGTATATTATAGCGACCTATTTCACAGACGGATGCGGCACCGAGCGCGTAGAATGCGTTTTTTTTTATGAGCTGCGCCAAGACGCACCTTTGTTTAGGCGCGAGTTTTTTACTATCGCGTATAGACTTGAGGAAATCGGGAGCTTGCTCCAGCAATAGTTGAGCAGGGAATACGACGGCTGCCGCTACGACTGGCCCTGCAATCGGTCCTCTACCGACCTCGTCGATACCGACAATCCACCGATCGCGCTCCATTCCGTAGAGCTTCTCCAACGCGAGATTCATAGAGTTTTCCGTTATCAGCAGCCTGCTATTTCAGCAGCTTTTCTAGCTTTTCTAAGGAGTTTCGCTCCACCTTTTTCTATCTTTTTTTTGTTTTTGCCACTCTTTCTGCAAATGCCTTATGTCGCGTTCGGAGAGCTTAACTTTTGCGAAGGGCAAAGCCGAGCGCAAGATAGTTCCCAGAGCTGTCATCAAGCCGACCTCGCCGCTTTTGGCTATCATTACATTATGCAGATGCCTTGCTACGGAGACATAGAAGGGAGATGTTATGAGCGACAAGACTGTTATGCTTATGAGGTAGTTGAGCAGTGTTTGGTCAATCAATGCCACGCCGACGGCGACCGCGCCCATCACGAAAGAGAACTCGCCCATCTGCCCGAGCAATAGGCTAGCGAGGAACGCCTCGCCCCAGCCTTTGCCCAATGTTCGCAAGCCCAGCACATTTAGCAGAGTTTTGAAGATTGTTGCGCTTGCAAGGATAGTCATTATCGCGAGGAAGTTTTGGAACAAGAACGCTAGGTCTACCAACAATCCTATCGATAGGAAGAAGACCATCAGGAGCACTACTTTTATGGGTTCTGCGTTTTTATGCGCTACACTGCTCTGCGCGCTGTTCCCGATAGTCAAGCCAGCGAGGAAGGCACCGAATGCGGGCGAGAGTCCCAACAAGCCGCTAATCAATGCGAAGCCCAAGCACCAGGCGAGCACGGCGAGAGGAGTTAGGTCTCGCTTTGTCATCACTAGGTCTGCGAAGGGCATATTGAAGGATTTCTTTCTGGACAAGAAGATGATGAATGCGACGAGCACGACAATCGATATTGTGACCTCGATTGCGATTTTGACGAGGCTAGCGAGCTCTGGCATCGCTCCGCCGCCAAAGCCAGATATTATCAACAGCATTGGCGCGATAGCGAGGTCTTGAGCGATTAGTATGCCGATTACAAGCTGTCCGGTACGAGTGTTACTCTCACCGATACTCTGCACGACTGTAACGGATACGGCGGTGCTAGAGACTGCGAGGCAGAAAGCGAACAACAGCATCTGTCCGAGCGACAGCCCGAATTTAGGACCTAGCCATAGGACGAACAGCAGGCTTAGAACGATTTGTATGGCGGTAGCACCGACGGCA
>JABAAS010000110.1 GCA_014238625.1 Alphaproteobacteria bacterium
TTTTTAGCGCATACGGAGAGATGCGATCTACTGCTACAGTTAGTTTCGATTCCCGACGAGCAGATTTTATCGGAGCTGACGGGTGTTAGTGCTGATGATCGAGCGACCACTTTACTGCATCGAGTTGTTGCGGACTATCGTATAGTTGAGCGAGAGCTATCGCTTTATGGCGAGGGTTTGTCGAGCAAGCCTCGTATAGTGATACTATCGAAATGCGATTTATTGAGCGATGCGCTGGGTTTTTCTTTTGCTGACATTGATCGATTCCGCCAGCGCTTTGCGTCTTCGATCGGCTATCGAGTCTCTGGCGAGACTTTAGATACTAAGTCTCGCGAGGCTAACGAGGCTGGCGAAACAGACGAGAGAGTTACCACTTCTGCTATTATGGATATAATGACGATTTCGAGTTTCACGAGTTTTGGTATTGAGGATATGCTATCGCGAGTTTTTTCTCTTTTGCTTGAGCGCCGAGCTGGAGCTTGCGATTGGGATTGATTTGTTTTTTTAGCAATGATGTTGAGCTATATTTTGTTGTTATTTGTGTGTTATGTTTTGTTATCGGAGGGATGTCCGAGTGGTTAAAGGAGACGGGCTGTAAACCCGTTGGCTATGCCTACGCAGGTTCGAATCCTGCTCCCTCCATACTTAAGATTAGGGCTCAAACTGCTGGCTACGAGACGGCGAGAGACGAGGTTGCGTTGGCATTGATTGAACTAATAGAATAAGGCATTTATGATGGCAGTACAGATAGACGCAGGGTTACAGCCCTCCTGCAAGGAGCAAGCTTCTTTTGCCTTTAACGAAGAGAAAGTTGACCGAAAGAGGATGCTACTTGAGTCATTAGAGGGCAAGAGTGGTAACAAGTATAGGCGTTATAATGGTCTGCCGTTGCGCTATGCTGGCGGCAAGAGTCTAGCGGTTGGGCATATAGTCGAGCATTTACCAAGTGTTACGAAAAGATTAGTTTCACCATTTTTTGGCGGGGGTTCGCTTGAGATTGCTTGTGCGAAGGAGCTAGGTATAGAGGTAGTTGGTTACGATATTTTCGACATATTGGTAAATTATTGGCAGAGACAATTTTCGGTACCGCAGACTTTAGCTTTAGGCTTGAGGAAGTGGCAACCTAGTAAGCAGAGATATAAACTAGTCAAAGAGAGGTTAAAGAAGCATTGGACGAACGAGCGTCCGATAGAAGATAGTACGAAGCTGGCGATACATTACTGGTTTAACCATAACTTATCTTACGGTCCTGGCTTTCTTGGCTGGATGTCTAGCATTTACGAGGAGCAGCGGCGTTATGAGCGTATGGTAGATAAGGTTTGCGATTTTCACTGTCCGCATATCTCTGTGAGCAAGGGTAGCTTTGAAGAGACGATACCGCAGCATAGAGGAGACTTTTTATACTGTGACCCGCCTTATTATTTAGGTAACGATAGTAAGATGTTTCGGGGTATTTACCCGCAAAGGAATTTCCCTGTGCATCATAACAACTTCGACCATTCGAGATTGCGCGATTTATTACAGGCGCACGAAGGAGGTTTTATTTTATCTTACAACGACTGCGAGACTGTGCGCAAATGGTATAGCGACTATGAGATATATGAGGTTAGATGGCAATATACCTTAGGACAAGGTGAGACGCGAATAGGCAAGAATAGAAAGGATATAGGAGCAGACCATGTGAAGAAATCGCACGAACTTTTAGTGGTGTCGCATGGGTAGAAAAAGGGCTATGACCTCCGAGCAGGCTTCTTTTAAAAAGCTTAGGGGGCATGCGCTTGAACGAACTTTTGCTACAATCATTCAAGGAGAAGTTAATGCTGGTGACCAAAAAGATAAGAAAGATGTTATTGACAAGCAACACAATGCTCACTCCGTGAAAGGAGGAACATGGTGGCAAATATTTCTTTATTCTCGCAGTAGGCTTATAAAAAACACGGTTTTCCAAGGATTAGGAAACATCTCACAACATATGATTGGTTGCATTGATGCCTTTCCTATTAATAGAGAAGATTATCTAAGCAATAAGCATACTTATAAAATAAAATTACAAGAACCTATGCGGTTATTGGCAACAGAATTACAAGAAAAAACCATTTTCAAGGCTTTCATTAGCAAAGCTTTTTTTAACGCGGGAGAGGTTCGCTATCTTTCTGCGTATAGAGAAGCAGATGAAAAGTTTTATATTTTCTGGCACGATGATGTTATTGAGACTTTTTTTGAATGTTTGACTATCGAAAATTCAAAGGCTTACAATCCTTCTCAATACGATTGCCAAAAAGTTTTATTCAAATATGGAAATAATATCGCTGAAATAGAAATTAGAACAGATAGCCCTGTTCACTATAAGCAAATTAAATGTCGCTTTAATGCCGAACAGACCATATCTCTACTTACAGAGAGAATTCAGCTTTATGAAAGAAGAAATGAGGTCGTTTTGTACGGAAGGGCTGTAAACCGTTTAAGTTATTAAAGCAATAGCCAAACCCATGCGCCGAGTGAGTGCGCATCGCGAGACAGCGCAAACGAGCGAGGCGCAGTATAATTAAAGAATAAATACGCGCTTCGCGCGTTAGCACTTCGTGCATTTCTGTAATTAAGCGTGCTACGCACGCACTGCTGCGCAGAGCTTTTGCGGGGGGTTTAAACCCCCCACACCCCCCTGAGCAGAAGAATATATTACTTCTTAGACTTAATGTAGCCCCAAACGATAGCTGCAATCAAGTTGACGAAGGGAACGAAAGAAAGGAGTAAGAACCACAGATTGATTCTCGCATCGCGTAGCCTTCGAGCCGTTACAGCGAGGATAAGCCATATAAGAAGGAGCTTTATAATAAGAGATACTAGAAAAGAAAGCTCTACAATCGGTAATAAAATGACGCTGTAAAATAAGCTTGTAAGAAGTGCCAAAACAATAGCACCTAAAAAAACAGTCCAGTATTCTTTGCGTTTTGCGCGTCCGTAAAAGGAAAAATATTTTTTCATAGATATGCTCTCTGTTGTGAGTTAGAAAAAATGTTTCAAGGTTGTAGCAGAACTACGCACCCTGAGCCGCACACTCTGCCATACTCTACGAATAAATTCAAACTTTTTTCTAACAAATGAGTGCAAACCATCCATCTGCGTAATG
>JABAAS010000111.1 GCA_014238625.1 Alphaproteobacteria bacterium
CATCTTTGCGTTGCTCGAGCCTTGCGTCGCACATATCGCATGTTCTCTCTTTCTTTGGCGGGTTGAGGGAGGAGTGAAAGCTAGCCCCGCAATCTGGACAAAAGAGCCTACCTTCGATTCGCGTCTTTAGCACTTTCTCGTCGATGGTCAGCAGTATCACGGCATCTATTTTCAAGTTGTTTTTATCGAGCATTTTTTCGAGCGCGCTGGCTTGCGCTTCGGTGCGCGGGAAGCCATCGAGTATGAAGCCGTTACTGTATTTTGCCGATGCTATCTCTTTTTCTAGGATTTCGATCATCAAAGCATCTGGTATCAGCCGCCCCTCTTCCATTATTTTCTGTAGCTCGAGTTTTAAGGAGTTTTCTGTTTCTTCTTCGCTACTTGTTATACGCCGCAACAAGTCGCCTGTTGCGAGTGGCGTTGCTTTCCAATTTTTTTCGATCGTTTTAGCTTGCGTGCCTTTGCCGGCGCCTGGCGCGCCTAAAAGAATAATGTTCATGAGCCCTCTCCTTTTTTTCCACTTTACCTTCCTAGTCGATGGAAGCCTGAGCGGCGCATCAGCGACTCGTATCGATAGGACATCAGGTGCCCTTGAATTTGTGCAACTGTATCCATTGTCACGGATACGACTATCAACAAGCTTGTGCCGCCGAAGTAGAATGGTACGGCGAAACGAGAGATTAGTATTTCTGGGAGTAGCGATACGGATACGAGGTATAGTGCGCCGACCGTTGTGAGCCTAGTTAGTACAAAATCGAGATAGTCTGCTGTATGCGCGCCTGGTCGAATGCCTTGTATTATTCCGCCTTGTTTGCGCAAGTTTTCAGCTGTGTCTTTTGGATTGAAGACGATGGCGGTATAGAAGAATGCGAAGAACAAGATTAGTGAGCTATATAGTATTAGGAACAAGGGTTGTCCGCGTCCGAGCGATGCTGCGACGACTGCCAAGACTCCGCCCTGTTCATCTCCGACATTCAGGCTAGCGAAGGTCAGAGGCATTAATAGTATCGAGCTTGCGAAGATGGGCGGTATGACGCCGGAGGTGTTGAGCTTCAAGGGTAAATGCGTAGCTTCTCCTCCGTGCATGCGCGCGCCTCGTTGTCTTTTGGGGTAGTGCACCAAGAGCCTTCGCTGAGCGCGCTCGACGAAGACAATCACGGTGATAACGACTACGATCATCACGGCAAGGATTAGTAAGAAAGCAGTAGAAAGAGCCCCTGTTCGCCCGAGCTCCAAGGTTCCAGCCAATGCTATGGGTAGGTTTGCGACTATGCCAGAGAAAATGATTAAGGAGATTCCGTTTCCGACTCCGCGCTGAGTTATCTGTTCGCCGAGCCACATCAGAAACATCGTACCGCCGACTATGCTAACGACTGTTGAGATTCGGAAGGCTACCCCCGCCTCGAGCACGACTCCTCCGCTACTCTCGAGCCCTACGGCGATTCCGTATCCTTGCAGGCTCGCGAGTATGACAGTACCGTATCGAGTATATTGTATGATTTTCCGCCGCCCAGCTTCTCCTTCTTTTTTCAATTGCTCTAGCGAAGGCACGGATGCCGCGAGCAGCTGCATTATGATCGAGGCGGAGATATAGGGCAGGATATTCAAGGCGAAGACGGTCATACGGCTCAAAGCCCCGCCAGAGAACATATTGAACATTCCCAGGATACCACCTTGCTGCTGATCGAAGAGCTGCTTTAGCGCTACAGGGTCTATCCCTGGCAGAGGGATGTATGTACCGATTCGATATACGATCAAAGCCCCGAGTGTAAACCACAGTCGTTTTTTTAAATCACTCGCTTGCCCGAAGTTTGCAAATGCGCGTTCGGCGAAGCCTTTCTGGTCTGTAATGCTAGTCATTTTGCTTGGGGCTTGTGGATAGAAACTATAGTTTAGAGTTAAGTAGAGGCGTCATTTTATCTAAGCTATTTTCTTTGAGACTACTACCAAAACACCACCCCCGAACAATGCCTTGAGATATTTTTGTTGCCTGCGTTTGAGTCATAGATGAGCTACGCTTGAGCTTCTTGAGCTTGCGCTTGCTTTGCATCTGGCTTTTTGTACTTAGGCTTGCACTCTCCGCGCGCTACCTTTGCGGCTATCTCTTTTTTAGCTTTTTCTTTTTTCGCTTTGCGCCAATTGATTTTTTCGTCTGGCTTTGTTTTCTTCACCTTTGCAAAAGGCACGAGATTGACCTTGCCGCCATTTGCTGTAACCGCCTCGAGTGCGGACTTTGAGCTAGCGGCGACCTCGAAGTTGACATTTTTTGAAGTTAGCTTTCCTTTTGCGAGCAAGCGTAGCGGTAGCCCTGAGCGGGCGAGCCCTGCTTCTTGCATTAGTTCGCTAGTTACAGTTTTGCTGGCGTCGATTTTTTCTGCGTCTATGGCTTTCTGTAGCGAGCCGAGGTTTACGATCGCCCAAGTTTTTCGGAAGATATTGGTGAATCCTCTTTTGGGCAACCTTCGGTATATGGGCATTTGCCCGCCCTCGAATCCCTTTATAGCGACCCCTGAGCGCGACTTTTGCCCCTTATGTCCTCTGCCTGCGGTTTTGCCCAAGCCAGAGCCGATTCCTCTACCTTTACGCTTACGAGCATGTCGCGCGCCCTTATTGTCCTTAAGATCGTTTAGCTTAATCGTCATTTTTTCTGGTTACTCTGTATTTTTGCTTTGTCTTTTATAGAGATTTTTTTGAGCTGTTTTTGCCATCTTCGCCTTCGACCTTCAACAAATGAGCGACTTTTGCGACCATGCCGCGCACCGAGGGATTATCTGGCAACTCTCGTAGCTTATTCATGCGCGTTAGCCCTAAGGCTCGCAATGTATCCTTCTGTTCTTGCGGACGGCGAATAGCACTGCGCACGCGCTTGACACGCAAGAGAGCGCCCGCGCTACTTTTGAGCTTGCGAGTGGCGTTACTTTTTTTGCTGGCTTCTACAGCAATGTTAGCATTTTCAGGGCTAGTTTTTTCAGGCATTTTCTTTCACTGCTTCGCTTTCTTTCGTCTGTGAGGCTTTTTTTGCGTTTTTTTGCGTTTTTTCTTGAGAGGTATTGTCCTCTGCGCTCTCTTCCTCGAG
>JABAAS010000112.1 GCA_014238625.1 Alphaproteobacteria bacterium
AACGCACCTTTTGCTCCTTCAAGGAAAGCCTTGTCGCTCATGGAGTCTGGGCTTGATGCTGGTGAGGTTTCGTGCTTTGCATTTAGATTCGAAGGTAGCCCGCTCTTCGCCTCTTTTACGCCAACATCGGATATTTTGGCAGCGGCGCGTTTAGCTTGCTCTCGTTTAGTGGCAGTTTTGGTGGCTTGTAGCTCCGCGCGTCTAGCCTTCTCCGCTTCGACATGCTTACGATAAGCGCCGAAACTATCTCTGCGAGGACGACCGTCGTCTTTGTCGTTTTGTCCCAATACGCCCAAAAAACGAAAGATCAAAAATACCGCAATAACTCCAAAAATAACTATATCTAAAGGCATGATGAGTGGGCGTAGAGGAGGATTGAGCTGAGGGGGACGCGCGAGGAACTGCGAGATAAAGGAACGAGAGGGAGGCGTAGATTAGTTAAGGCAAGCGGGGCTTATTATTCATATGTGAGGGCAAGTGCGCAATTTACAGTTGATAGCAACGCAGTAGAAAACGCAAAGGACAATAGGACATTGTACGATTATTTTATGCCTAAGGCAAGGGTTAAGAAGAGAATCTACATGACAATAGTAGATGCGATATCGTACAATCCCCTCAGAGCGAATAGGCTATAGGATAGCATTTGCGAAATTGCAAACAAGAGTGCAAATAGGAGTGATTGTCTTACAAAGCAATCCGACCAGACGAGAACAGAGGAACAAACATGGCAAAACCCGCACGCATACAAGTGCGACTAGTTAGCGAAGAAGGCACAGGTTACTTTTACATAGCTCAGAAGAACCCTACGCAAAAGCCAGAGAAGATGGCAGTACGCAAATACGACGCGCGCGCGCGCAAGCATGTGCTTTTCCGCGAACAAAAAATGAAGTGAGTCTACAGGTTTGCTAAAAAACCTTAGCCAATAAACCCAAGGTCAAGATTGTTCGCTACTGTTAGGGTTTTCGAGTGCTAGAAAGCGGTTTTCCGAGCCATCGTCTGAGCTTTGTTCTTCTTTCTCTTGTGGCAAATCGCTTGCACCAGGCAGAGAGTCTAGGCTGGCAAGACCAAAATGATCAAGAAAAGCGGTAGTTGTCTTCCAAGTTAGTGGTCTGCCGGGAATCTTGCGTCGAGCCCCTGGCATAATCCATCTGTGCTCTAGCAAAGTCGAAAGAATACCGCGCGAAACACTAACCCCCCGCAACACCTCAATCTCTGGACGCGTAATCGGCTGCTTATAAGCAATAATCGCCAGTGTTTCTAACGCTTGACGCGAAAGACGACGCTTCTGCTTGCGATGCGGGATCAAAGATTCTCCAAGAGCAGGGTCGGTACGAAAAGCCCAGGCATTACCTCGCTTGACTAGCTGAATACCTCTGTTGCAATAGAAACCGCGCAGCTCCTCTAGCAGAGACTCTACATCGCTACTGCTCGGCAGCAATTCTTGCAAGCGAGAAATTGGAACAGGCTCTGGATTGGCAAAAATATAAGCCTCTAGGCAACGAAGCTGCTCGTTGCGTAAGAATGTAGCATCCTCGTGCAAATGCGTTTGTTCGGCTATGGGCATTTCTGCCAGCGAGGGAGGGGAGGAGGACATAATCTAATAAAATGCTTGCCTAATTATTACAACTTGCTTGCTGACTTTTATTCATACCTTTTCTCGCTCGCCTTCGCGCAGACGAATCTGTAACGGGCTATCGCTAGATGGCTGGTACAACTCAGCATATGCTTTACTTTTAGTAGAGAAATTCGTCAAATCGAGGGCTGCTGCAAAAAAACCTGAAATAATAGACTTCAAGAACAACCTACTATCCTCCTCCTTCTCGGCTTGCTTGAGCAAACTAGCAGGCACGAGCGACAGCAAGTCTCGCCACTGCATATCAAGTTGCGGCTTTAGGGCGAGGCTGGCTTGCGTGAAATCATAGAGACGCAAGGAGCGAATATGCAATCGTTTAGCTTGCCGATCTCGCCGCCGCTCTATCTTCACATAGCTCTGCAACAATTCGAACAAATCCGCCTCAACCTCCCAATCCACAATCGCCTCTGGAAGAGTTTTCTCCGCCTTGCCACAAGAAAAAAAGTGCAAACCTAGCTGCGGCAAATTACGCAACAACCGCGCAGTCTCGCGGGCGCGGTCAAGTAACAACAAATTCTCGCGCAAAGCCCCCGCACTTGCTATAGCCTCATCTGCCTCCGTATTATCGCGCGGAAGCAACAAGCGCGCCTTCAAGCGTGCGAGATGCACCGCCATAACAAGATATTCAGCCTTGATCGCCAAGTGCAAATTCTTAGCACGCTCGATAAAGGCTAGATACTGCTCTGCAAGAGCTTTGATAGAAATATGCTGAAGATCAACTCGCTTCTGGCGCGCAAGACCTAGTAGCAAATCGAGGGGACCCTCGTAGCCACCGAGCATCAGAACTAGGCTGTTTGCCTGCTCGTTATGTTCTTGCTTGTAGTCTTGCTCATCTCTATGCCCATCACTAGGCACATCATCGGGCACATCATCGACTGGAGAGTTTGCCTGTTCTGCCATATTTTTTGCTCTATTTCCTACTTATGCTGTTGGGTCAAGCATAGCACTATCTGCACCCCTATGGATGCAACTTTGTAGCTCGACTAACGAGCTTACAGCACGATTTTGAGCGTATTGCGAAAATGATTTTCTACGCCTCATAGCATAAGCCAACGCACTGTTTAGGGAGGCCTCAGTTGTAGTGTGAGCTTGTGGTGAGAGCTGTAAGCAGGCATCGCTGAGCGCACGCATTGTCCTTAACTGCGAACCGCAATATAGGGCAAGGTCGCAGCCCGCTCGTAAAGCATCAAGCGTACGGGAAACCATGTTGCCGCGCAAAGCCTGCATGCGCAAATCGTCAGAAATAAGCAAACCCTTAAAACCAATGTCCCTTCGCACAGCATCGCTTAAAGTTTTCGCGGAGATAGTCGCAGGTAGCGTGGTATCGAAAGCTCTAT
>JABAAS010000113.1 GCA_014238625.1 Alphaproteobacteria bacterium
GTCTTGTTCTTTTGTCGACCCATACGCTACTTCTGTTGCTTCGCTAGCTCGTGGAGCCTTACTTGAAACACGATCGTCGCAGGCTAAATCAAGGCATAATGGTGCATGGTCAGATGGGTTATCGAGTGCTCGCAGAGAACTCGCGACAAAGCATCCCTCTAGGCGTTCGCTCAAATAAGGCGAGAGAAAAAACATATCGATACGCAAACCCTCGTCGCGCTGAAAACGTCCACGGCGATAATCCCAATAGGTGTAGCCATTGCCTCCATTGCTACCCTCCTTGCCTACACTATCGCTTTGCGCTTGCTTGACGAGCGGTAGTGTATGGCAGGTATTTAGCCAGGCATCTACAAGTCCGCTACAAACTAATCTTCTGTAACGGCGGCGGCTTTCAATTTGTAGCAACGCGTCGTCTGCCATAACTTGCTCGTCGAAAACATCGCGAGCTTGCGGACAGACATTAAAGTCGCCACCGAGCAAAAAGTGACAACCCTCGAGCAGCAAATGATTCTCTACATGGTTACATAGGCGATCCATCCACGACAGCTTATAGCGAAACTTCTTGCTAATAGCGGTACTAGCAGCTGGCTCATCATCGAGGTTATTCACTGGATTCCCATTCGGCGCGTATAGGCACACGACAACGATACCGTGCGTTGCGACCTCTAAATAACGCGCCTGATCATCCTGTTCGTCGTCTGTCGAGACAAGCGGTAATTCGCGTCGGCGCACGAGCATATTTGGATCTCGAGATAAAACAGCAACGCCATTAAAACTTTTCTCTGCGACGAATGCGACTTTCCAACCGGCGGCTTCTATCTCTGATCGAGGAAAACGTTCAGCGGTCGACTTGAGCTCTTGCAAGAGTGCTACATCAACAGAATGCTCGTCGATAAAAGCCAGCAGTGCTACCAATCGTTTAGCAATAGAATTTACATTAAAAGTTATTACGCGCAAAAAACTTAAAAAACCTCTAGAGACCGAAGGATACTCCGCAACCGCAAGCACTATGTGCCTTTGCGATACGAAGAGTAAAACCTTCACCAATTATATCATTTACAAAATCCAACTCGCTTGCTCCCAAAGTACGTGCCGAGAGCTTATCTATCAAAACCTTAACACCATCCTGACAAACTTCTAAGTCATTAGCGCCACAAGACTTATCAAGAGAAAAATCGCTACGATAACCCGAACACCCACCAGAGTAGATACGAACACGCAAGGTTAATTGTGCATCTTGCTCTTCCTCTTTTAGTGCACGCAACCTCGCAACCGCGCGCGGAGTAAGTTTAAGCGAAAAACCTTCTTCAAGAGACGAATTCTCCGCGCCAGCATCAGACCGATCTCGCTCTGATGCTTCCTCTTGCGCAGCAAGAGCTACAAAGGGATCCTCCTCTACCTGTTTTGCCTGTTCCGCCTGTTTTGCTTTTTCAACATCAAAGCTCTCTATCGTCATATCTTATAACCAAATAGTGATTGCCTAGCGTTTTGCGCTTGCTTTTCTAGCGCCCTCCGCCATACTAGCAGGAATGGGAGACAATTTCTATGAGGTTTGGCTCTATGCGCGGCGGGCGACAGCGCGCGTGCGCTTCTTGCACGGAGGGTCACAATCTGTTGTCTTACCAGAGATTTTCTCTGGCAAATCCATAAACTTAGAGCCTTTACGCAAACCTCGTAAAAAGAGTAGCGCACGCATTTTATCGTTCCGTAGCAAGATAGACGAACGAGCAACGCGTCAAATCTCGAAAGGTTTTGAGAGAGAGGCTCGCAAAAAGACGGTCTATAAGAAAACGCTATGAGCCTACTCATAACGATTTTACTTGGCGGAGCGATGCTTGCTGTGTTGCTGGCTTTGTTTGGCGGCTTATACGCCATGACACGCGGAGCCGAGTTTAGCCGCAAGCATAGCAACCGCTTCATGCGCGCACGCGTGATTTTGCAGGCACTCGCGCTGGCATTGTTCTTGTTGTTGCTATTGCAAGGGAGATAGAGTCCTATAGACGAGCATGCGAATAACCCGCGTATATACTAGGAGCGGCGATGGGGGGAGGACTCGACTAGGAGACGGCTCGATGCGTGGCAAGCACGATATTCGGGTCGAGGCGTACGGAACCGTAGATGAGTTAAACTCAGCATTAGGTCTTGCGTCTTGCTTTTTTGCGTCTTGCCTTTCTGCCTCTAGCGAGCAGCAGCTTCATACTCTGATCAGGAGAATCCAAAACCATCTTTTCGACATAGGCTCTGATCTATGTCGAGCAGAAAACGCGGACAAGACAAAACGCTTCCCAGAAAAAAGAACATTATGGCTAGAGCAAAAAATCGACGAGCATAACGAAGCCCTAGAGCCACTGATGAACTTCATCCTACCTGCGGGCAATCAGATCGCCTGCAGCCTGCATCTAGCACGCACTATAGCACGGCGTGCGGAAAGGCGAGTCGTAGCACTCGCTGAAAAAGAACCGAGTGTCTCTATAGGAATACTTACATACCTCAACCGCCTATCGGACCTGCTGTTCGTGCTAGCACGTTTTTACAACGAGCGTGGCAAGAACGACCTCTTGTGGAAGCCCAACAGCGACGAATAGCTAAACGAGCAAAACACGCAGAAAAATCATGCCAGCTATAGAAACCCCTCCCATTGAGCAGCAAATTACTGCTCCAGATTTTAGCTTGCTCGCGACGGATCGAAAAACATATCGGCGCGATGACTTGCTCGGCAAGAATGGCTTACTAATAGCCTTTTTGTGCAATCACTGCCCCTATGTCAAAGCCATAATTGAGCGCTTCGTGCAAGACGCTCACGCAGCAAAACCTTTGCTTATTGGCGTTGCTGCAATAATGTCCAACGACACAAAAACTTACCCGCAAGATTCGTTCGAGAATATGGCGATATTTGCAAAAAAACACGCCTTCCCATTTCCCTACCTATACGACGAAGAACAAGAGGTCGCGCGCG
>JABAAS010000114.1 GCA_014238625.1 Alphaproteobacteria bacterium
TCTTCTTCGAGAGTTACTAACCTCAAACTTAGTCGCGCTTGTTCTACATTATTTTGCAAGGCTTCTCGCCTTTTGGGCTGCTTTATCTGCTGAGTTGCGTTCAACAGACTTTCGAGATTACCGAATTGATTTATTAGCTCTGCTGCTGTTTTGACCCCGATGCTTGGAACGCCTGGTATATTGTCGCTAGCATCGCCTGCGAGAGCCATTACATCTTTAATCAATGGAGGCGGTACACCAAAACGCAATTGTGCTGCTTGCTCGTCGATCACCCGCGCTTTGACCGGATCTTTTAACCAAACTTGTTCACCAATCAGTTGCATAAGGTCTTTGTCTGAAGAGTAAATCTCTACATTCCATCCTTTTTCGCGCGCTTCTTTAGTGTAGCTAGCGATCAAGTCGTCTGCCTCGAATCCCTCATGCTCGACGATGGGTAGAGAAAATGCTTCGGCTGCTTGACGCACTAGTTGAAATTGCGGCATCAGCTCTGGCGGAGTTTCGCGCCTTTGCGCCTTATATTCTGGATATATTTCCGAGCGAAAGCTCTTACCCTTTGCGTCGAAGACGACGATACAGCGCTTGAGACTACTCTCGCGCAGCAAAAGAGCGAGCATTCTAGTGAATCCGTAGACGGCATTTACTGGCGTTCCGTCTTTGCGCGTCATGGGCGGCAATGCGTAGAAGGCGCGGAAGACATAGCCGTATCCGTCGATCAGGGTAAGGTCTGCCTCGCGCGAGTCACTTTGTTGTTCGGATTTTTTTGTTTCTTGAGTCGCTATTTCATTAGAATTTTCTTCGAGTATATTTTTACTCATATTGATATAACTGACTTCCTTGCAAGGTTATGATGTCGTCTATGCGCCCTGCTTGCAAGTGTTCGTAAGAGCTTTTTATCAGCGATCCCATTGGTCGCACTCTTGGTCCTGTAGGTTCCATCAGTACATATGTTACTCCTTGGTATGAGTATGTAGCCTCACCTTCTTTTGCTGGTAGTTCTACTCCCAACAATGCGTGCTTTGGCACGAGGAATAGAGCTATTTTCAGTTTTGGAGCGAGAGTCTGCAGCAATCCCATCATTGCTGTAGTTTTAGAATCGCAGTCTCCCAAGTTTTCCGAGATTAATTCGAGAGGCGGAGAGAATCCGCGAAATCCTCTGACTTTTCCCTGAGTAAGATCATTGTAGGGAATATTTTGGAAGAAGTGTAGAGCATTTGCTACGCGTTCGCGGTCGCTTTCAGCACTGTCTTTGAACACGCGAGCGAGCGGCAGCAATCCGATTACGGATTGATTAGCGATTCGAGCATAATCGAGCAATGTGCGCTCTTTATCTTTTTTCGATGGTAGTAGATAATGTCTTGCGTAGAACTCGGAGCGCTTTGCCTTCATATCGCTGATGACACTTTTACGAGCAACAGCCAATTTCACGGAAGTATCGTCGATCAGCTCTTTAGCTCGCACTTTGGTGGCTTCTGCGAAATTATTAAACTCTTTAACATGCTGCTTATGCGAAGCGATACGACTACGCAAGCGAGCACTAGTCTTACTAATTTCCTGATTTGCCCGCGCTCTAGTTCCGCTATCGTATGGCATTTTATCATTTTTCAAAGGAAAGCTAATAGAGCCTCCTTTCTCGACTATAGAGAAGCTGAGTCCTTTCGGAAGTTTTTGGTTAGCTTGAGCGATAATTGCTGCACTATCGTTTCTTAGTTTAGCGGACAAGGCTTCGGTTTCGCGATGGAATTGTATTCCTGGCACTAGCGACGACACTCTAATATCGAGGAACTTATCTCCGTGCAGTTCGAGATTTAATGCCAGCTTTTTAGGTTCTCTCAAAGTAATCGCGAGCACCTGTGCGCCGATATTGCTATTAAAATTTGCAATAGAAGAGTTTATTTCCTGCAGTCCGCTATTAAAGCTTTGCTGCAAAGCGAGTAAGTATTTTTCTGCGGTTTTTTTGCCTTCGACGATTACGAAGTCGCTAGCGGCTCTATTTAGTGCATCGTTTCCCAGCAACAGAGCTTCCGATTTTTTTATATCGGAGCGATCGAGCGAGAACTTTATTTCATCTGTATTTTTATCGCTGTCTTGGTACAGATAGTTGAAGAGGACTTTGTTATCCTCTTCTTGTTTAGAGAAAAGTACCTGTTGTGCCTGCGAGGATGTTGCAGCTAGTAGGCTTGAAGCGAATAGCGCAAACAACAGAGTAGATAGGAAATACTTCAGGCTCGTCATAAAACCCCACTTATAATTTTATTGAAAGGCAGTCGTTGCTTGAGCAACCAAGAATCTATCGCCAAGAATCGATAGCCAAGAATCGATAGCCTAGACAAATAAAGAGCAATAGCCTAGACAAAGTATTACGAGCAAGCATTTTTTAATAAACAGATATAATCAATAATAAGCAGTATATGAAAAACCAACGGAGTTTATGTAATTATTATGGAAGAATTATTATGAAGGAATTGTTGTGGAAGACTTTATGATGAAAGTTGGGGCGCGTCGCTCGATGTATTTTTTACCAACCCTACGCGAGACACCATCGGAGGCGACGGTTATATCGCATAAGTTGATGTTGCGAGCTGGTTTAGTTCGCCAAGCCAGCTCTGGTTTATATAATTGGCTACCTTTGGGGTTTCGCGTTTTAAAGAAGATAGAGTCGATAGTCCGCCAAGAACAGGATCGGATAGGGGCGAACGAGTGCTTAATGCCGACTATTCAATCTGCTGATTTATGGCAACAATCTGGTCGTTATGAGGACTACGGCAAGGAGATGTTGCGTATAAAGGATCGACACGATAGAGCACTTCTCTATGGTCCTACGAACGAAGAGGCAATAACCAGCTTATTTGCGGAGACGATCAAGACCTATAAGGAACTTCCGCAGCGTCTCTACCATATTCAGTGGAAGTTCCGCGATGAGATTCGCCCTCGCTTTGGAGTGATGCGCG
>JABAAS010000115.1:0-2718 GCA_014238625.1 Alphaproteobacteria bacterium
CTAGTTGCGGACATACCCAACAGGGTAGCGAATCGCAGGAACTCTCTGCGCGATGCACTCCCTTCGGCATATTCCTTCTTGATTGAAGCAATATGCTCACTTTCTTTTTCTTCTATCATCATCCCTCTCCTAAAATAAAATTTAGAGTAAAATATTTACAAGATAAACTATCACTAACCTACCTTTCTTACCTTTTAGCGCAACTTTCGATTTTCTACAAGTGAAAAATCTTTTTTTTGAGGAAAAAATATGTTGAGCACCTCTCGTGCGTTTCTCGCGGAGTATTTACTTATTTTGGCGGAATATGTATGGGACGAGAGTAGGCTTCGAGCACGGCTTCTTGCATAGTCTCGGAGATAGTTGGATGAGGAAATATAGTTTTGATCAATTCCTCTTCGGTTGCCTCCATTTCTAATGCGATTGCGAATCCTTGTATCATTTCGGTTACCTCTGCGCCAATCAATTGCGCGCCGAGGAAGGCGCCGCTTTTTTTATCGAAGACGACTTTCACGAGTCCTTCGGTTTGTCCGATTGCGATTGCTTTTCCGTTAGAGTTCAGGGGGAATTTTCCCAATCTCACTTGGTATCCTTTTTCTGTTGCGATTTTTTCGGATAGCCCTACGGTAGCGATTTGCGGCGAGCTATAGACGCAAGCTGGAATATGATTTTTGTTTATGGGCTTTGGCATTTTTCGAGAGCTATTAGCCTCTGAGCTATCAGCATTTTCCTCGAACTTTATAATAGCCTCGATGCAGACTACCGCCTCGTGCGAGGCTTTATGAGCGAGCATGGGCGCGCCTGCGACATCGCCGATTGCGTATATTCCTTGCTTGTTGCTGCGTCCGTATGGATCGACTTTGATTACGCCATTGTTTTTATCGAACTCGACCCCCGCCTCTTCGAGTCCCAGTCCTTCGACATTCCCTACGACTCCGATAGCGGAGAGTATTTTTTCCGCCACTGCCTTTGAACCATCTTTGAGATTTACTTGGCATTGACTTTTGTTTTTGACTATTTTTTCGATAGGAGTTCCTAGCTTAAACTTCACTCCTTTTTTAGCGAGTGAGTTTTGTAGCATTTCGGCAATCTCTAGATCTTCACTAGGCAATATGCGTTTTTTTGCCTCGATGATGGTCACCTCGACGCCGAAGGCTGAGAAATAACAAGCGAACTCGATACCGATCGCCCCGCCGCCCACTACGAGCAAACTTTTAGGTAGAGTGGATACGAGCATGGCTTCCTTATAGCCCCACACGCTTTCTCCGTCGATCTCAAGACCTTGAACTTCGCGAGCGCGCGCGCCACTTGCGATAACGATATGCTTTGCGCTGACTTTTCTCTGCGGTTTCTGCTTGCTATTCTGCGATACGGCTATGGTTATATTTTCGGTTATATTTTCAGGGGTTATATTTTCGGTTATATTTTCGGAGCCATTTTGAGCACCATTTTCCAACAAACTTGCGCTACCGTAGCAAACTTTAATATTATTTTTACGCATGAGGATATCGACTCCGGCGTTGAGTTTTTTTGCGACAGCCCTTGATCTCTCGACGATCCTCGAGCTATCGAACGACAGGTTTTTAGCGCTTATTCCGAATTCTTGGAGCTCTGTTAATCCGCTCCATATTTCTGCGCTACGCAACAGGGCTTTTGTGGGTATGCAGCCCCAGTTCAAGCATATACCACCGAGCGCTTCTTTTTCGATAATAGCGACCTGCTTTCCGCATTGAGCTGCTCTTATAGCTGCGACATAGCCGGCTGGCCCAGCTCCGATCACGGCTATATCACAGGATATATCTTTTGCTGTGTCGTTTGCTGAGTGGTTAGATGAGTCGTTGGGAGTATTAGCCATTCGCCCGCCTAATGATTCCTTGTGATTCCTTGCTAATGATTCCTTGAGAGCTTTGCGATTATTGCCGAGCTTATTTTTTATATTAATCAGATTAGGTTATAAGGGTAATAGTATAAGAGCAAGGCAAAACTCTGTTCCCTAAAGGATTTTCTTTGGCTATTTTCTTTAGTTATTTTCTTTGGCTATTTTCTTTAGTTATTTTCTTTAGTTATTTTCTTTGTTTATTTGCTTTGTTTATTTGCTTGCAAAATTTTCGATAATTTCCTATTGCTTACTTGTTATCCCTTTTATATTTCACGGACTTGAGATTGAGCCATGAGCGGAGCCACCGCGGAGACGACCGCACAAGTAGAAGCCCTAGCTGCCGAGCGTTACAAGTATGGATTTGCGACGGATATAGAAACGGAGTATTCGCCGCTTGGTCTAGACGAGAGTATAATCGAGTTTATTTCTGCGAAGAAGGAAGAGCCTTCTTGGCTACTAGAGTACCGCCTGCGAGCCTATCGCCGTTGGCAGACGATGACGGAGCCGCAGTGGGCGAAGCTTAGCATATCGCCTATAGACTTTAACGCGATTTACTACTACGCGGCGCCGAAGAACGCGGAGCGTCCGAAGTCTTTAGATGAGGTTGACCCTGCGCTACTTGCGACTTATGAGAAACTAGGCATTCCTTTGAGCGAGCAAAAATGGCTTGCGGGAGTAGCGGTTGATGCGATATTTGATTCTGTATCGGTTGCGACGACCTACCGCGAGACTCTTGCGAAGGATGGCATCATTTTCTGCTCGATTTCGGAGGCTGCGCGAGAGCACTCAGATTTGGTACGGCGTTATCTTGGTAGCGTTGTTCCGTATAACGACAATTTTTT
>JABAAS010000115.1:2728-2946 GCA_014238625.1 Alphaproteobacteria bacterium
AGCGCGGTATTCACGGATGGCTCTTTTGTCTACATTCCGCGCGGGGTGCGTTGCCCTATGGAGCTATCGACATATTTTCGTATTAACGCGATATCCTCTGGTCAGTTTGAGCGCACGCTTATCATAGCGGAGGATAGCTCTTATGTTAGCTATTTAGAGGGTTGCACGGCACCGCAGCGCGATGAGAACCAACTACATGCAGCTGTTGTTGAGCTAGT
>JABAAS010000116.1 GCA_014238625.1 Alphaproteobacteria bacterium
TTCATTTTTGTTATAGCTGTTGACAACATTTCTGGTGGCATAGGCACGATAGCCTTTGTTGCGTTTCTTTCGCACTTGTGCAATCGTAATTACACTGCGACTCAGTATGCTTTATTTTCGTCGCTTTTTGCGTTTGGTCGCACATTGTTTGCGGCGGGCGGAGGTTGGCTTGCGGATCAAGTTGATTGGACTTCTTTTTTCATAATTACTGTGCTAGCTGGCTTGCCTGGCATTATTTTATTGCTCCTATTAGTTAGACGAGGAGTTTTAGTTACCAATCAATAGTGGCTTTTGCGTCCTATTGTGGTTGCAATCTTGGAGGTATTTTGAGGTTAGGGGAATTTTTTTCCTGCGATGGTCGTGGCAATTGAGGATATAGACTTGATTTATGTTCGAACAAATTTTCTCCCTGCCTGCTATCAGGTAATATCATCGCTGGCAGAGGGCTAGCAGGATTTATTTTTGCAGAGTTTGTTTTTGTGCGTAGCTTATTTGCTTGTATAGCTATTGCTGCTTCGATGATTTGGTCTAGCGCTTGACGACGGTTTGGGGGTAGCCCATAGACGAGTCTAGTGTTGCTGCCTTCTAATTGGGTATGTATTAGCCCTGGCGTTTGTCTTAGCCTCGCCTCGATTTTTTCAGCATTTCGAGTGACTTGTTCAGAGTTTTTTGCTCTACGAGTATCAGGTGCTTTTAGATATTCGCTCAGGAATGCTAATCGGAGGCTCCAAGTCAAGCTTTCTGCGTATGCTTGACTTGCCTCTATGGCGCTTATGAGGTGTAGGCTGTATGTTTGCAAGAAATCGTGCGAGCGTTGGTCTTCTGCGTTTGCTAGCTTTGTGAGTAGGAGCACTTTTTCTTGTTGCTGGAATCGCCATAGTGCATCCGAGAATTTTTGCAGAGCTACATCGTATGCGTTTATGGCGATTCGCGCTGCGAGCATCCGCATAGCGCCTACTAGAATATTTTTACTTTGCGTATAATTCTGCTTATCGATATTTTTTTTGCGATAGCGCAGATCGATGAGGCTCCATGCGACATCTTCGGAAGTCTTTATCAGCAAGTTTTCTTCGGCTTGGGTGTAGAAGGGTCTTACGTTGCTTGGCTGCACGGCGAAAATCCCTAGGTATGGCATTGTATTTAGAGTTTCGAGCAGGGATGTTATGGGAGGAATGGAACGGTCGCTACGTTTTGCACCTAACCTGACGGGAGGTATTTTAGATGTTGCGATGCGGTCGAATAGAGCAGGAGTATAAGTTATAGATAGTATTTCTGGCGGTGGTAGCAAAGTTGCACCTCGGACTTTGCTTTTTGCGATTCTCGAGCTTCCGTTTTGAGCGATTTGCCCAGCTTTTTTGAATAACCTGCGTTCGAGCAAGCGTAGATTTTGTTTTTCGCGCTTAGTTATGTTGCTAAGCTTTATGCTATCGCGCAAAGCGAGCCTTGTTTTGTTTATTACTTTCGAGAATCGTTGAACGTTGAGTCTTGCCCAAAATTCGGCTACGGCTTCAAGCAATAGAGCCTCTGCTGCGATTTTTTCATTAGCCCTACCATTATCATTTACACGAGTATAAGCCAGCGCAAGATTTGTAGCCCACCAAACATTTTCTATTCTTTGTCTTTGAGCACTTTGTCCCCCAGCTACGCTTCCCCCGCCTAGGGTACTCCAGCGTTTCGCCTCTAGCGGCAGACCTTCGTATGGTACTTTACCCAAAGCCCCGTTTTTGAGAAGTCTTTTTATGATTCTGCTACGCCTTTTATGCCCAGCTGCTACGACTAATGCGATGGACTGGTGTATTGTTATAGATTTGTGCAACGCGAGGTTGCTTCGGCTGTTTTGTTTTGTGTTATTGCTATAGCCTGCTAGTTGCTTTCGAGTTGTGCTTTCGTTGAGCCTTCGCGCCTCCTCTCCGACCTCTAATTTTGTTTTACGCGTACAGGCGGCTACGCTGATTGCGAGTGCGACGCAACAAAGCAAAGTAGTTAAAATTCTTATTGAACTTCCCAACATACTTCTTTAGCATATCAATATTCGTGCCTAAATTGTGCACTTGTACACAAGCGATAAGAGTTTAATAAATACGGAGTAAAGGAAGCCATGCGTTATGTAGCACCTTTGATTTTTCTAACAACACATGATGGTGCGAGTGTTTTTTTCAAGCGAGTTTTTCTCTGCTTTTCAGTTGTCGCGCTATTGACGATTTCTGCTAAGGTTCAAGTACCGTTTTACCCTGTGCCGATGACTTTGCAGGTTATGTCCTTGATGATAATCGGCTGTTTTTTGTCGCGCACAAGTGCTTTTGCCTCGCTATCGACTTATGTTTTATTGGGTGCTTTCGGCTTGCCGCTGTTTGCGACAGGAGGAGGGATTGCATATTTGCTAGGTCCTACTGGTGGCTATATTTTTGGTTTTTTCCCATGCTTGTGGATTTTCTCCTCGATTACTACGCGCTCTTCTGCGGCAGTCAGTGCTTTGCTGTTGCTATGCGGGGTTGTTACGATTTACGCTTGCGGTTTATTATGGCTGGGCGTGAGCATCGGCTGGAACAAGCCTTTGCTCTCTTTAGGTCTTTTTCCTTTTATTGGTGGCGATTTGGCAAAAGCTTTTGTTGTCTGGGGTCTTTTGCGAGCAGATAGAAAAACTCGAGTGCGTAGCAAAACACGCGCTTGGTAACGCCTTGATAACGCTCTACTTTTTAGTCGTTAGCCGTAGCTAGATTTTTTTTATGCAATTGTATTAGGCTTCTGTGAAGAATCCATCTTCTTGTAGCTGAAATTTTCCTTCGGCGATGTTTTTTCTCCATTGCGCAGTTTTTTTAACGCCGCCGAGAGGGTATAGGTGGATTCCTCCTAGTCGTTTGGCGAGGGCTTGATCTTTGCTCAGTTCTAGTGCGATTTCTCGTAGTAGTTTGTCTGGAGCGCGAGTAGCTACG
>JABAAS010000117.1 GCA_014238625.1 Alphaproteobacteria bacterium
CCTTTGGCAAGCGAGGCATTTGTCGACTATCGTCTAAAAAGTGCTATGCTTTCACGCGACGAGCTTTCGCTTTTGCGCGAGCTTTTGTCTGGTAGTAAGGTTTCGCGCCCTGCGGCGGGATTTTCCGAGCGCGAGTGGCGATCGTTTTTGTCTAATTTTTCTTTAGAAGAGAAATTTTAGATAAAGTTGATATAAGCATTTATTAAAGATTTCATTCTAATAAGATAATTTAGGGACATATTTGTAGTGAAGGTTGATGGCAATAATTTGCGTCCTGGCAATATCATTTCGCATAAAGGCAAGGTATGGCGAGTTGTTAAGACCCAGCATGTGAAGCCTGGCAAGGGGGGAGCATTTTTACAATGCGAGTTGAGCGAACTACGCGATGGCACTAAGTTGCACGAGCGTTTTCGCGCGTCAGAATCGGTTGAACGCGTACGGTTAGAGGAACGCGCTTTCCAATTTTTGTATCGGAGCGGTTTGGACGATGCGGCGGAATATACCTTTATGGACAAGGTTAGCTACGAGCAATTGTTAGTAGCGGTTAGTTTGATAGGCGAGGATGAGTCGCGTTTTCTGGAAGAGGGTATGGATGTTACTTTGGGCATGAGCGAAGGCGAGGTTTTGACGGTCGCCTTGCCTGAGACGGTTGAGGTTGAGGTTGAGATGGCGGATGCGGTTGTTAAAGGTCAGACGCAGTCTGGTTCTTTTAAGCCAGCGATTTTGTCTAACGGAGTAAGAGTTATGGTGCCGCCTTATGTTGAGGCTGGCATGCGTATAGTTATTCGCATCGAAGACTTGCGTTTCATCGAGCGTATTAAGCAGTAGCCAGAAGTTATAAATCACTTGGTTAGAGAATAATTAGCTAGACATTACTTGTTGAGGTATTTTTTTTGCGAGTTATTCGCTCACCTTTAATCAATATCTTGGTGCGCGCTGCGGAGCGAGCGAGCGGCGCGTTGCGGCGTGACATTGGCGAGGCAGACAGCTTGCACAGCAGTCGCAAGGGAGTAGCGGATTTCACGACTAGCGCGGACTTACGAGCGGAGCAAACCTTGCTACGACAGCTACGCAAGGCTCGCCCTGATTACGCGATTATGTCAGAGGAACGAGGTTATGTTGCGGGCGTTGGTGCGGACACTGGAACGGATAGCAGAACTAGCACTAGAACAGTTACTGGGGCGAGGCTTGGCATTGGAGGTAGTTCTGCGGCGCGTAGTTTTATCATTGACCCGTTGGACGGCACATTAAATTTCATGCATGCTTTCGGTCATATTGCTATCTCTTTAGCGGTTGAGGAGGGCGGCGAGATTATTGCTGGAGTTGTGCATGATCCCCTTCGCTTTGAGACTTTTTGGGCGGAACGGGGAGTAGGAGCATTTTTAGGCGATGAGCGCCTGCGAGTTAGCACTCGCGTAGATTTAGAGAATGGTCTTTTTGCGACAACCTTGTCTTTTAACAAGAAGCGACGAGATGCGGCTGGCAAGGCTCGTTTTTTACGGCGCATTTCTTGTATTTTAGATAGTTGCGAGGGTTTTCGTATCAGTGGTTCGGCGGCGTTAGATTTAGCCTATGTTGCGGCTGGTCGTCTTGATGGTTTTTGGGCGGAGGGTTTAGAGATATGGGATTGCGCGGCGGGTTTGCTACTAGTTGAGATGGCGGGGGGAGCGATTGGTAACCTTAGTGATGTTAGGCAGAGCAGCGACGTTAGGCAGGGGCGAGGACACTCGATTTTTTCGCATTGCCGAGAAGCTGGCATAGTTGCGCTTGCCGATGAGGTTCAGTTATCGAACTTTCGCGCCAAGATACTAGGTGAAAGTTGATATTGAAAAGCGGAGTTACGCGTATTTTTCTATAAAATTTTTTCTACTTGTGTTTTGCCAAGAGTGTTTTGCCAAGAGTGTTTTTGCCAAGAGTGTTTTTCAAAGAGTGTTTTTCAAAGAGTGCTTGGCAAAACACAAGTCAATACGCAGGCTACTGTATTTATGTATTTAATTTTGTAATTAATTTGCACCTGTTCATATTAGCATCGCACAAAACATGACAACGAGGCTCAGCGCCAGTACGAGTCAGGCTTGTATATACTCTCCATATTGTACTCGATTATTTTATTTCAGTATTGTTTTTCTGGTTTATTAGCACAAGTTAGTTTAGCGTTTTTTTATATTTATTATTGTCGAATAGTTAGAAGTCGGATTTATTTTCGATAATTTCTGCCCAAGAGCTAGACTGGCTATCTCCTACACTTTTGACGATCAAGCCCATGGTATCTAGCAGGCTTAGAACTAGAATTAGATTTCCATTATTTCTGAATATCCCTCTTGAGCAGGTTCGAATATTTTTTGATAGGTTAGGCAAGTTAGTCAGCAAGCTTGCATCGTTTATCCCGATGATATCTTTTACCTGATCGACGGCGAGAGCGTATCCTTCGCCATTATATTCGTAAGTCACTGCGGCTTCATTTTTTGCGATAGGCAAGACTGGCTGTCCGAACAAAGCCCTAAGATCGATCATTGTTAGTATTCTTCCCCGCACGTTTATGAGTCCGCGAATTATTTTCGATGCCTTTGGCACTATAGTAAGCATATCGACATCGACTATATCGCCTACTTCTTCCATTGATGCTGCGAAGAGTTGCCCGTCGATATTGAAAGTTACATGTTGTTCTCCATCGAATGTGACGGATGATGCGATAGCTCTATGTGCCTGCGGGCTTTTGGGCAAGTTATTTGTTGCTTCTACCATTTATTTTTATCTACCGTATTTCGACGAGAGACTTTATTTATTCAGGATATTGA
>JABAAS010000118.1:0-2417 GCA_014238625.1 Alphaproteobacteria bacterium
TCGGCGGCGCTTTTTCTATGCGTTGGGGTACTTTACGATCGAGCGAAGACTCGTGAGATAAAAGCCTTCCGAGCGATAGTGCAACCGATGCCAGCCTACGCGCGCTTGATGCTAGTCTTTACGCTCGCTTCGATTGGCTTGCCTGGCACTAGTGGTTTTATTGGCGAGATATTGACGCTATTAGGAGTTTTCCAAACTTCACCTGCAACCGCGTTTGCTCTGGCTTTAGGTATGATTTTAGGAGCGGGCTATATGCTCCACCTTTATCGCCGAGTTTTCTTCGGTCCGCCAGAAGCTACTCCCGATAGGCTCTACGATTTACAAGCACGCGAGAACTTTGTTTTGATCTCACTTGTCTTACCGATTTTATGGATAGGATTATACCCCGCACCTTTGCTGCGTATCATAACACCGACCATTTTACCGATCATCGCTATAGTCGGGCATTAGAGCATGACGATCTGGCTTTCTCTGGGGGTTGAAATAGTTTTAGCGGCGAGTGCTTTGTCTTTGTTGCTTATAGGTTTAGCTCTGCCTGCAAAGATTGCGACGCGCATTGTTTCTCACTCTGCTGTTATTTTGCTTTTATCTATGGTTGCGGTTCTTTTATGGGCGCAAGGTCAATTGCCACTAACCTTTACGAACGACCATGACGAGCTTACGAGCTTGATGTTGACGAAACATTTTCATTTTGACGCTTTTGCGCTCTACATAAAGATTTTAATTTTATTTGCGAGCGCGTGCGTTTTAGTTATCGGTCTTGGTTTCATACGCAGCGAGCCCATGCGAAAAAGCTTATACCGCTTTGAGTATGTAGTTATCATTCTTTTAGCAACACTTGGAATGTGTTTGATGGTCTCCGCCCAATCGTTACTGGCGCTCTATGTTGGATTAGAGTTGCAGAGCCTTGCCTTATACATAGCAGCGGCTCTGCAACGCGATAACTTGCGCAGTAGCGAGGCTGGGCTGAAATACTTCATGCTCGGCGCGCTATCGTCTGGCTTACTATTGTTTGGATGCTCGTTACTCTATGGTAGCGCCGAGTCTATCGAATTTGCGGGCATCCTTGCGAGCCTAGAAAACCCGAACCATCCTGCGCCGACGATGTTGCTTATAGGCATGGTTTTGACTTTATCAGCGATTGCCTTCAAGATTTCTGCGGTGCCTTTTCACATGTGGACTCCCGATGTTTATGAGGGAGCACCGAGTTCTATCGTTGCTTTTTTCGCGACTGCGTCGAAGATTGCCGCACTTGCGTTATTGATGCGCCTACTAGTCGAGGCTTTCTTACCACTACTAGATGACTGGCGACCTATTATCAGCATACTCGCGGTTGCTTCGATGTTTGTTGGTGCGCTTGCGACAATTCCACAAACTAATATTAAGCGTTTTGTCGCTTACAGCGCGATTGCGCATATCGGTATCATTCTGATTGGCTTTGCGAGCGCGACCCCTGAGAGCATGCGCGCGGTGCTCTTCTACCTATGCGTTTATATGACTATGAGTCTCGGACTTTTTGCCTTTATTCTAGCTATGCGTAATTCTGGGGAGGTAACCGAGCGTATGCAAGATTTAGCTGGTTTAGCACGTTCTGATGCGAAAGCGGCGTTAGCCTTGTCGGTGCTTATGTTTTCTATGGCTGGCTTGCCTCCGTTTATAGGTTTTTTCGCCAAGTTTTACATATTTCTTGCTGCATTACGCACAGAGCTTGTAGTAATAGCTCTGTGCGGTGCCTTAGCGAGCGTCATCAGTGCTTTTTACTATATCCGTATAGTTAAGATAATGTATTTCGACGAGTCGCAAGAGAACTTCGTCCTACAAGGAGTAGGCAATCGTTGGGTTCTCTACGCGAGTGCAATCGCTGTCGTTGGATTAACGCTGGCGCCCTCCATTCTGCTTGAACGTGGCGAGCAGGCTATTCGCGCTCTGTTCGCCTCTTGAGCGCCCTCTTTCACGCTCTCACTTAGCAAGTAGCAATGTTTGTACATTTAGCTTCTCTAGATTCGACAAACGCCGAGGCAAGGCGTCGTATCGCCAGAGGCGAAGGAGCGCATGCTGATGTCATCCTAGCCGACGAGCAGAAGCAAGGGGTTGGTCGTAGAGGTAGTAGCTGGTTTTCGCCCATTGGCAACCTATATTTTTCTCTGATCATAGCACCGAGATTAGATAAGAAGGTATGGGCGCGTTATTCTTTACTTAGTGCGGTTATCCTCTCGCGTGTATTAGGCTCGATCATCGAGCCTAATAGATTTTCATTTAAGTGGCCGAACGACATTTTGATAGACGAGCTTAAGGTTTCTGGTCTTTTGCTAGAGTCTGTCTATCGAGATGAGCAGCCATTTTTGATCATCGGGGTAGGAGTTAATGTTTTGCACCACCCTGAGGATAGCAACTTTCCCTCGACAAGCCTTGCTGCT
>JABAAS010000118.1:2427-2662 GCA_014238625.1 Alphaproteobacteria bacterium
CCAGAGACTCTATTGCAGCGTTTCATGGCGGAGTTTGATGTAAATTGGCAAACCTACCAAATCGAGGGCTTTGCCTCATTCTACAAGCGTATCGAGCCACGACTTTATGCGCTTAATAGGCTGATTAGTCTTTCTTTATCAGAGCATCAACAAATCGAAGGCTATTGTCGAGGTATGAACGAGGATGGTCACCTTGTAGTCGAGGATAAGGAGGGACGGCTCCGTTCTTATGCGA
>JABAAS010000119.1 GCA_014238625.1 Alphaproteobacteria bacterium
AAAACTTCTGGGGCATAGCTCTTTGAAGTCTACACAGCGTTACACGGAGGTAGATTTAACGCATGTCATCGAGCAACATCGCCTAGCGCATCCAAGCGCGAAGGACGAAGGATGAGTCCAAGAAATTGGTATGAGAATTAACGCGGCAAAGCTACTAGCAAAAATAATATATATTATACTTTCTCAAAAACGAGCGTTGCGTTAGTTCCGCCAAATCCAAACGAGTTGCTCATAGCACAATCGAAAGGAGCATCCCGCCTTTCGCGCAAGATAGCCTTAGCTATGTTTTTTTCTGCGATTTTCTCGTCGAGCTTTTCTATGTTTGCGGATAAGCACATGAAGTTGTTTTCCATCATCAAGAGAGTATAAGCAGCTTCCTGCGCGCCAGCTGCACCGAGCGAATGCCCGGTTAGTGACTTTGTGGAGGATATGAATGGCAAGTTGTTCGGCTGCCTTTCTTGAAACAATTGATCAATCACGCCACACTCGACGACATCGCCAATTGGCGTAGATGTGCCGTGCGTATTTATGTATTCGACCTTATTTCGAGCAGTTTTTAGTGCTTGTTGCATGCAACGTTGCGCGCCTTCACCTGATGGCTGTACCATATCGAGTCCATCGGATGTAGCGCCGTATCCAGTAAGTTCAGCATATATTTTAGCGCCTCTTTTTTGAGCGCGTTCAGCCTCCTCCAACAATAATATAGCCGAGCCGCCAGCTATCACGAATCCGTCTCTTTCAGCGTCGAACGCCCTTGAAGCTTTATCTGGAGTATCGTTATATTTTGACGATAGAGCCCCCATAGCATCGAACAAACAGCTCATGGACCAATGTATTTCTTCGCACCCGCCGGCGAAGACGGCATCCTGCTTTCCCCATTGTATCAACTCTGCTGCGTTGCCGATACAATGAGCGCTAGTGGAACAAGCGGAGCTTATTGTATAGTTGACGCCGCGAATTCCAAAAGCGGTTGCCAGCACGGCGGAGCTTGTTGAGGACATGGTACGAGGCACCATAAAGGGTCCTATTCGCCGCGTGCTTTTGTGCGTCTCGAGGCTGTTGAATGATGAGACGAGATTTGCTGTAGAAGGTCCGCCAGATCCAGTTATGATTCCGATTCGCGGGTCTACTATTTGTTCTTTTTCGAGTCCTGCATCTTCGAGCGTAGCCTGCATTGCGATTGCGCCGTAAGCGGAGCCGTCTCCCATGAATCGACGCCACTTACGTGCTACCAATGCATCTATATCGATATCGATGGTGCCGTGGACACAGCTTCTAAAGCCTCTTTCGGCGTATTCTGGAGCGAAGGTGATACCGGATTTCGCCTGATGCAAGGAAGAGACGACTGTTTTTTGATCGTTTCCAATGCAGCTCACGATACCGATTCCTGTAACTACGACTTGCCTCATTTTATGATCTCCTCATATTTTATTTGACAATAGTTAATCAACTAAACAACCCAACGCGCAAGCCTTTAGCTGACAACGAGACATTTCCATCGACACGCACGACACCGTCGGCGAGTCCCATCACCAACCTTCCGGTTATCACCCGTCGAATATGCAGCTCGTATAGGACTTGCTGGCTAGCTGGCAGAACCTGATCACGAAACCGAATTCCATCGACCCCTAACGCCCTACCGCGTCCTTTATGCCCCAACCAAGCTAGATAAAATCCGAGCATTTGCCAAAGCGCGTCTAAGCCCAAGCATCCTGGCATCACTGGATCATTGTGAAAATGGCATGTAAAGAACCATAGGTCTGTAACGACATTTAGCTCTGCTTGAACCAAACCGCTCTTGAACTCTCCCCCGTTGCTTGAGATCATAGTGATTCGATCGAACATTAGCATTGGCGGCAGAGGCAGCTGCGCATTACCTGCGCCGAACAGCTTTCCTTCGCCACAAGCTACTAGCTCTGGGTGCTCGAAGACGCACCTATTCTGCGCGGACAATGATGTTGCGCTGTCTTTTATCGTCTCAGCCATCCTTTGCGACTCTTTTGGTTTTCACCTTTTTTGATCCTTTTTTTCACATTTTGGCGGATTCGGCATACTATTCGCCCTTTATGTAGATTTACGCGTTTTCTCGCATGTTGCAAGCAACTCTGCTGCGATTGTATCGAGTCGCAGACGCCCTTCGATAGTCAAACATACCCGCGAGGTTTTTTTTTCACAATAGCCTATAGCACGCATATCGTCTATCAGCTCGCGTGCGTTGTGATTAAACATTTGTATTGGCAATCCTTCTGTTAATCGTAGCCCCATCATCACGCGCTCTTCAAATTTTTCTTGCGCGGAGAGTTTTTTTTGTTTTTCGATTTTCTCGTTTTTGCATTCAGCCTGCGCGAGCCACCTCTCTGTTTTTCGCGTCTCGAGTGTAGCGACTGTTTTTCCGTTGAGAGTTATGCGTCCGTGCGCTCCTGGACCTATTCCGATAAAATCTCCGTATCGCCAATATACGAGATTATGTCGAGCTTGTGCTTCAGTCGAGCGAGCGTAGCTAGAGATTTCGTAGTTTGCGAAACCATGCGCTCTGAGTTGCTGCTCGACTAATAGGTATATTTCTGCTACGCGTTTTGGCTTTT
>JABAAS010000011.1 GCA_014238625.1 Alphaproteobacteria bacterium
TCCGCAAAAATCATCAACGCGCAGACCAGAAGCATGCGACAAAGACTCTAGCTCAAGAGGGGTGATAAAGCGTTGCCAATCATGCGTAGCGCGAGGAACTAATCCTAAAATATGCTCCGCTACTATTATACCCTTAAGCCAAGACTCAAATGTGCGGTTTAAGGTCGAGAGTAGTAAAAGACCATCGCGGCGCAGAAGTTGGGATGCTAGGTCAAGAAACTCCTGCGGATCTTGCGTATGCTCTATTATCTCCATCGCGCAAATAAGGTCAAAGCGCGGCGGCGGCGGCTCGCGCTTGGCAAAATCTCTAAAAGTCGTGTGCTGATACGAAATAGGGGACAAGCCATCTTGTAGACCATCCTGCTCGCCATCTTGCAAACCATTCTGCTCGCCAGCTCGAAAATGCTCTGGCATAAACTCGCGAGCATGCGCTCGTGCTATATTGATACTCGACAGGCTCGCATCTATGCCGATAACCTCAAAGCCAAGGCGCGCTAGAGACTCGCTCAACAAACCACCGCCACAGCCAACATCAAGAACTCGAAGACCGCCTAGCTCGCCATCCCGAGTCTTGCCATCCCGAGTCTTGCCATTCCTAGTCTCGCCAAAGTGACGAGCGAGCGCCCCCCTAAGATAGCGCATGCGAGCAGGTTGCAGTTTGTGCAACATAGAAAAAGCTCCCTCTCTATCCCACCAACTATGCGAAAGCCTATCAAAAGAAGTCTCCTCGCCATTATTTTGTCGATTAGATGCTTGTTCGGATTGCTGCTTAGGTTGCCGCCTTGGTGGCTGCCTGGGTGGCTGCCTGGGTGGCTGCCTGGGTTGTCGTCTGTCTTGCTCTGCCATGCTAGGTGATTTTTTCCTTTAACACATTGCGCCAATAGGCTACTATACAGCTTAGTCACATAAGGTTATGCTGTTTCTAGGTTGTAGCCAAATTTATCTACTTGGTTGCCCACTTGGTTATCTGCTTGGTTATCTGCTTGATTATTTATTAGTTTGCCCGCCAAACTTATATTCAGAATTTGTACTCAGAAAACGCTAATCGTAAAGCTAGCAAAAAGATAGCTAAACAGAAATGCCCTCTAAATGAGCCTATCCCTTCAGTGCCCTTGAGAGCGCAAATTAAAAACTCGCAACTCCTATCTTGCAAAAACATAACGATGCCGAAAAAAATCATTCTAGCACAAATTGTTCTAGTCGAGAAGATGTTTGGGGCTTGCTGAATGTCTCGTGTAGTGCAAAAATTTGGCGGTAGCTCGCTCAAAGACCTACCCCATATACGCCGCGCCGCGCAGATCGTCGCTCAACGATGGCATGCAGGTGATCAGGTCCTGGTCGTCGTATCCGCAATGGGCGATAAAACAGATCAATTGTTAAGCCTCGCAAGAAAAGCTAACAAATCTAACGCTGACGAAAGCGCAGAGTGCGATTCTCTATTGGCAACCGGCGAGCAGGAATCCGCAGCCTTGATGGCTCTATGCCTACAAAACTTAGGACTCAATGCAAGATCCTTCCTCGGTTGGCAAATACCAGTCGAAACCTTCGGTAAACACGGACGCGCGCAGGTGCGGAGAATCAATAACCTGCAACTCGTAAATGCTTTGCAAAATAGAGAAATCGCAGTTTGCGCAGGATTCCAAGGCTTGATGGCAGCAGGAGACAGAGTCGCTACCTTGGGTAGAGGCGGATCCGATACCTCCGCCGTTTTGATCGCAGCTAGCATCAAGGCTCAACTTTGCGAAATCTTTACCGATGTCGATGGAGTCTTCACTACTGACCCGCGAATCGTGACAAATGCTCGAAAAATAGATAAAATAAACTACGAGGAAATGCTCGAAATGGCATCGCTCGGCGCCCGCGTCCTAGAAACTCGCGCCGCCGCAGCAGCTATGCGATATAAAATTCCTCTGCATATTAGATCAACATTCTCAATGGAAAAAGGAACTGAAGTCGCAGATGGAGAACAATCCATGGAACAAAAATCCGTAACAGCTCTGACTTACTCAGATCGAGACGCTAAAATCGCACTCCTCGGCTTGGACAATAAACCAGGCGTCGCCGCTAAAATCTTCGAGCATCTCGCGCTGAAAAATATCTCCGTCGATATGATCGTTCAAGGCACAACTCAAGATGAAGAAAAAGCGCATATCGCTTTCACAGTCGAAAAAAACGACCTGCAAAGAGCCTGCTCCGCCATAGAAGAAATAAAAAAAGAAGCCGAATTCCAAGAACTGCGTAGCGACGATAAAGTCATAAAATTATCTCTCATAGGTGCCGGCATGAACTCCTATGCAGGTGTCGCTGCTCGTATGTTCCGAATACTCGCAGAAAAGGGAATCAACATACAAATCATCGCTACATCCGAGATAAAAATTAGCGTCCTCATCGCTTCAGACTATCTCGAGCTCGCTCTTAGAAGTCTCCATGCCATATTCGATTTGCCAAATAAAAATAACAATGAAAAAAAATAAGATACCCTCATGAGCGATAAAGAAAAAAAACAACCTGAAATAACAACTCTCGATACATTGGGCGCGAGGCTCAAAAAGAAACGCGAGGCAAATAGTTTGGCACTGCAGGATTATGCAGAAAGGTTAAAAATAAGATACAACTACTTGGTCTCAATCGAAAATGGACATCCAGAAAACTTGCCAGGCGCAGTCTTCTTCATATCCTTTGCTAAAAGCTACGCAAATGCTCTCGGGTTGGATGGAGAGGATTTTGCAAGCCAAACTCGAAAAGCTCTACAAGAAAAAGGATTGCTCGGTAAATTCCCTCTCTCTATAAATAAGCAGCAAACTTCTCAACCTATACATACTAGAGACGCGTCTGCTCTCGATAGTAGCGAAGCCCAGGGGACTGCCCAGGGGACTGCCCAGGGGACTGCCCAGGGGACTGCCCAGGGGACTGCTACAAATAAACTCGTGTCTCCAGTGGCGGTCACAAAAAAAAGCAAACTCTCAACAGATAGGCTAGAAGCACCGAATAATCCAGCTCTCGTGCTGCCTTACTCGCACTTGGCTGGAAACGACAAATTTTCGAAAAAATTCGCTACCAATGCAGAAACCGAAAAACAAGCTCTGCGCGAGACGATATTTAGTCCCATATTCGTTATAGGCGGCGCAATACTAATCGTGCTCTTGTATCTCGGTAGCGTAATCGTTATAGACCTGCTAGGAGAGAGACAAAAAGGCAGAGGAGTGGCTCAACTCAACGCTGCCATCGATAAGGCAACGGACGAGGTGTCAGCGGGCGAGCTGGTAGCGGGCGAGTTAGTAGCCCGTCTTGCGCTAGAAGAAAAGAAGGGCGAGCAGCCATACGAGTCTAAAGTCTATGGTGCATTAGGACCAACGAGGGTTATATTAAAAGCACAAGAAAAATGCTGGATCGCCGTTTTTGCAACGGAAAGCGAGCCAGAGCTATCGCAGGAGGCTGAACTCTTGTTCGTCGGAGACCTGAAAGCAGGCGATGTTTATCGCGTTCCCGTGCAACTAGGTATAATCCTAAAAAGCGGTAATCTCAGTGCCTTGCACTTCGAGGTGCACGGCGTTAAAGTCGAGCCATTCCGAATACAAAATCCCTCTGGTTTTATGTCACTAGAGCCAGTGCATCTGCGTGGCAAAATATCGGTGCGAGAGGGAGGAGCAATCGCTCGCGAAAGGTTGCCAGTCGTGCGGGAGATAGAGCTGTTGCGCGAGCATCGTGCTAAAGAAGCTCTCGAAAATCAAAAAAATACGCAATAACTCGATAGTAAATGGTCTACGCTATGGTTTGCGCTAATGCCTAGAGCAGAAGCTAGAGAGCAGTCTAACGATGCTCAAGATCAGCAGCCCAACTTGGCAGCGCATAATGCTCTGAAAATACACAGACGCCTATCAAGGCAAGTCTTCGTCGGCTCCGTAGCCGTCGGGGGAGGTGCCGATATATCCGTGCAGTCCATGACTAATACCATAACCGAGCAGAAACAAGCTTGTATAAAACAGATACTTGAGCTCGAAAAAGCCGGCGCAGATATCGTGCGAGTCTCTTGTCCTAACCAGCAGGCTACAGAAGCTCTCGCTGAAATCGTGCGTAGCGTAAATGTACCTATCGTCGCAGATATTCACTTCCACTACAAAAGAGCAATAGAGGCAGCCGCCGCAGGAGCCGCTTGCTTGCGCATAAATCCAGGTAATATCGGATCCAAAGAAAGAGTGCGAGAAGTCGTAAAGGCTGCTAAAGATTACGGCTGCTCTATCAGAATCGGAGTCAATGCAGGCTCACTAGAACGCCAGTTGCTCGAAAAATACAGAGAGCCTTGTCCGCAGGCTATGCTCGAGAGTGCACTCGCGCAAAGCCGATTGCTCGAAGACTGCGATTTTATAAACTTTAAAATCAGCGTAAAAGCATCCGATGTGCGTCTCGCAATCGCATCATATCGTTTGCTCGCAGAAAAATGCGACCATCCTCTGCATCTCGGTATAACTGAGGCCGGCGGATTGATGGCCGGTAGCGTCAAGTCGGCAGTAGGGCTCGGTTGTCTGTTGCTTGAAGGAATCGGCGATACTATGCGAGTGTCACTCTCCGCCGATCCCGTCGAAGAGGTGCGAGTAGCTTTCGCAATGCTACAAGCGCTAAAAATACGCTCGCGCGGCGTCAATATAATCGCTTGCCCATCTTGCGCAAGGCAGCAGTTCGATGTAATAAAAGTCGTTCAAAAAGCCGAACAACGACTCGAACATATACGCGAGCCCATAACCGTATCCATAATCGGCTGTGTCGTAAATGGACCAGGCGAGGCGAGATCAAGCGATGTCGGGGTTACCGGCGGCGGGCGAGGAACGCATCAAATATATGTCGACGGGAAAGGAGATCATCGATTCTCAGGCGATAACCTCGTCGAGCATATCGTGATGCTCGTCGAAAAAAAAGTAAAAGAATTAAAGGAAATAAAGGAATTAAAGGAATTAAAGAAACTGAAAAATGAAACTGAAAAACAAACTCAATAAAAGACGCAATAAAAGCCGCAATAAAAGACGCAATCTCAGGCTGGGTTGAGCGATTCGCGCAAAAACAAACGCTCTTCGATGCGAGAAAAGATATTGCGGTGCGCATCGTTATTCGTCACAATACGGTCTCCGTTCTTGCTATCTACTATAACTATGATAAGTCGTAGGTGCGTGTAGTCGCCAATTTGCTCAAATGCAAGCGTGAGGCGACGGTAGATGCTATAACGCTCGCCAGCTCGACAGCGTTGCACATTCTGCTTTTTGTAAGCGTCCCATACATAATAGCAATCATCCGCCGCTCGACGCTGGCTAACTAGTCCCTTCGCCTCGATAAAGCCAGTCTTCGAATCTTGCTTCTCTATTACATAGCCTAAACCTTGTAGAACTAAAATCGAGGCTCGTTCTACCTTCGAAAGCTCTGCCTCTACCTCGAAAGATTGTATCTCCTCAATCTGTGCCTCGTTGAGAGGAGGGCTGCCAAAGTTATCGAAAAACTCGCAACCGCTAACAAGTAAAGCCAAAAATAAAGCTGAAAATATAGCCAAGCCTATCGAAAAAAAGGCTCTCAACATAATTAACGGATTTATGGCTACTCGAGGCATGGGTGAGGCTTGGGGGTGAGGCAGGGGTGAGGTGGCAGGGGGGAGGCGGTAGGGGTGAGGCGGCAGGGGTTAGGCATGGCTTCTTGCCGCTAAAAGCTACTCGTCCTGCTCTTAAAGTCGCTCACAATCTTATTACTATTGAATTTTATTATCAAAGTCATACGCCTATCCGTCCTCTCCGAAGAAGACTTGTTACGACTATAGCCACCAAGAAGAAGGAAAAAACCTCCTCCACTATCCACAGAGCGCGAAACCGAAGCCGTGCGCCGATAGGTCCAAACCTCCATACCCTTGCCATCGATCGTCGCTATGTCAGGACCACCAAAAACATCTATAACCTCCGACTGAGTTGTCTGCCCTACCTTCAGGTGCAACTGAACATTGCCATGCGTAAGCGCGTTCCTCTCCTCATTCGGCGCATTATCATCAAGAGCGCAACCGCTAATCAGAAAAAAGCAGCTCGCAATAGAAAATAAAAAACATCGCCTCTCAATCAAAATCTCGATACTCCATAGTTCAATATGAACATCAACTGGCAATAGCAAATATGTAATATGCTAAAATTAATTCCGCACGCACTTAAATTTGCTACCAGCAACACCAATTAAGCCATCTCCCAGAGCCTTCAGAGTGCTCTCATCTATTTGTAGTTGGAAGATAGGTATTTCAATATTAACATTTTCTCCGCTAACATAATCTTTCTGCGACATCTTTAAAAAATCAATCTCTGGCTTGCATTTTGCCGCCTTAGACGGACAAGTAAAGCCACTCACAGCCCCCGTATCTGCAAGACTGCGCGGAACGCAGGCAACATTATACTCCTTCGCCCAAGAACTCGTAGAGAACAAGACGCTCAAAGATAGGATAACCACTAAGAAAAATCTTAGCAAAAAGCTAAACCGCAATTCCAATTCCATTTTTGAATTGCTATCATCCTTTACCATCATTAAACCTCACAAAATACATACCGCACAAAATACATACCAAAGGGCACAAGCAAAAAGAATAGGCTATTTTGCTTTTATACTCTTGTCAAACTAATACTAAACATACATAAAGTATAAAAACTACTATCGATAGTCGAAAAACAATAGTCGAAAAAGCTCAAAGGGTAAAGGGCAAAGGGTAAAGGATAAGGGTAAGATTGATGGAAAACACTACAATAGAAAATTCCGCCTCAGAAAATTCTAATAGCAAAATTATTGACGGAAAATCTATAGCAGCGCGACTCGTCGAAGATATTAGCCAGCAGGCGCAAAGCTTCCGCCAAAAAAGTGCCATACAGCCAGGGCTCGCCGTCTGTATTGTCGGCGACAATCCAGCTAGCAGGGTATATGTTCGCGCTAAAGAAAAACGCGCCCAACAAGCTGGATTCCATAGTCTAGTCCTGCAAAAAGAAGCCATAAGCCAAGAAGAACTGCTCGCACAGATAGATGCTCTCAACGATGACCCAAAAATTCACGGGATACTCGTACAACTGCCTCTGCCTCAGGGGCTAGAAGAGCGAACCGTTATCGAGCGTATCGCTCCTCATAAGGATGTAGACGGATTCCATACAGAAAATAGCGGAAAGCTCATGTGCGGAATCGAAGGAGCATTCGTACCTTGCACGCCACTCGGTTGTCTCCATCTAATACGATGCCAGCTACATACTATGCGCGATAGCTTGGAAGGGAAAAATGCTCTCGTCGTCGGGCGTTCCAATATCGTAGGTAAACCCATGGCTGCCTTGCTACTAGCCGAAAACGCAACAGTTACTATCGCTCATTCCAAAACTCGAAATTTGCCAGAGTTATGTCAAAGTGCAGAGCTGCTCATCGCTGCCGTAGGGCGAGCAAACTTCATCAAAGGTGAGTGGGTCAAACAAGGTGCTATCGTGATAGATGTCGGTATAAATCGTGCAGAAAATGGAGCCTTGCTCGGTGATGTCGAGTTCGATAAAGCTCAAAAACGCGCCGCAGCCATAACTCCAGTGCCAGGAGGGGTTGGTCCCATGACCATAGCTATGCTCTTATGGAATACTCTCGTCGCTGCCCACAAAGCAGCGGGGTTCAAAAAACCTGAAATAAAAATCATATAAAAGCTATAAAAAATGAGGCATTATTCCTCTAACTCAAAGAAAAGCATGCTTGTAATAGCAGAGCATGCTAGCCTATGAGACTAAAAAAGACTCAACGCTTAGATAAGTAGCACGGAGAAATATATGAAAACACACGCGCGAATCGTCATCATCGGCGGAGGCATCGTCGGTTGTTCCATCGCATACCATCTGACAAAGTTTGGTGAAAAAGATGTCTTGCTACTAGAGCGAACAGAGCTAACCGCAGGTTCAACATGGCATGCCGCAGGACTGCTTCCCTTATTCAATATGTCTTACAGCGTAGGGCAGCTGCATAAATACTCCGTAGACCTTTACAAAACGCTCGAGGAAGAAACAGGACAAGCCGTAAGTTTTCATCAAACCGGCAACCTGCGACTAGCTCAAAGCAAAGAGAGACTCGACGAATACCATAACTATTGCGGTACAGCTAATACCATCGGCGTGCCTTTCCGCATGGTAACTAATGAAGAAATTAAAGAAATGTGGCCGCTATGTAATGTCGATGGTTTGCTCGGCGCGCTTTTCCATCCAGAAGATGGGCATGTAGCACCTGCCGACGTGACTATGGCTCTCGCTAAAGGTGCTCGATCGCGCGGCGCAGAAATCGAATTGCAAACCGAAGTCAAAGCAATCGAGAAAAAAGTAAACGGCGAGTGGCTACTCAAAACAACAAAGGGAGACATTACCGCTGAGATAATAGTCTCCGCCAGCGGAAACTATGCTCGACAAACCGCAGCTATGGTCGGCTTGGATATTCCAGTAATTCCAGTCGAGCATCAATACATCGTCACAGACGATGTAGCAGAGCTCATCGAACGAAAACAAAAAGGCTTGCCAGAAATGGCAGTGTTGCGCGAGCCAGACGCCTCATACTACCTGCGAGAAGAACGGCAAGGATACATACTAGGTCCATACGAAAAAGGAGCAAAACTATGCTTCGCCGATGGCGTGCCAGATAACTTCGGACGAGAACTATTGCCAGGCGATATCGACAGACTAGCTCCTCATATAGAAGCCGCTATCAACCGCGTGCCTTCCTTCGCAAACGCAGGTATCAAGGATGTCGTCAATGGTCCTATCTCCTATACTCCAGATGGAAATCCATTCCTCGGTAGAGCATGGAATATGCGTAACTTCTACTTCGCTGAAGGCTTTAGTTTCGGAATAACAGCCGCTGGCGGGGCTGGAAAAGTGCTCGCAGAGATTATAATACATAACGAGGCGAGCGTCGATACTCTGCCTTTCGATCCAAGACGATTCGGAAAATACGCCGACAAAGACTACTCCGCTCAAAAAAATGTCGAGGCATACGAGCATGTATATGAAATACATTATCCAATGGAAGAAAGACCCGCCGCCAGAGGTAAGAAAAAAAGTCCTTGCCACGATAAACTCGACGATAGAGGCGCGGTATGGGGACAGAGATACGGGTGGGAGAGACCTAACTGGTTCGCTCCAAAAAATGTCGAGAGAAATGACAAATACAGTTTCAGAAGATCCAACTGGTTCGAGCATGTCGGGCAAGAATGTCAAGCTACAAGAGATGCCGTCGGACTCATAGATCTAACAGGTTTCAGCAAATTCGATCTAACCGGACAAGGAGCCGGGCTATGGTTTAGAACAATGATCGCAAATAGTGTCCCCAAAAAAGATGGACGGATACAGCTAGGGCATAATCTATACTCCTCTGGCGGCGTGCGAAGCGAGTTTACAGTCACTCGAATGAACCAACAGCATTTCTATATCGTTAGCTCGGGCGCCGCCGAGCGTTTCGATGGTGATTTATTACATAAATGCCTGCCGCCAGATGGCTCCTTGAAGCTCGAAAATAATACTCTAAGCAGAGGTACTTTCGTGATTTGTGGACCAAAGGCGCGAGATCTGCTCGCAGAGATAACAGACGCAGACCTCTCTAACGAAGCATTTCCTTGGCTCAGTGCTCAAACCATAACAATCGCTAACCAGAAAGATATTCGAGCTTTGCGAGTCAACTTCGTAGGAGAGCTCGGCTGGGAGCTACACCATCCTATCGAAACTCAAGAGGCTCTCTTCGATGCAATCGCTAAAGCAGGCGAAAAATACTCTTTGGCTATGGTCGGGATGCGCGCTATGGACTCTATGCGAATCGAAAAGTCCTATCGTATGTGGGGACAAGAACTAACCTCGGATTACTCGCCTATTCAGGCTGGACTCGATAGGTTCGTAAAAACTAAAGACAATGTCCACTACTTGGGCTCGGAAAAAGTCATGCAACAGCAACAAGATGGCTGCGAGATAACCTTCGCTACAATCGAAATACAAGCGCAAGACGCAGATGCCTTCGGAAACGAGCCAGTATACACTAAAGGCGGGGAGATGATCGGACGGCTAAGCTCCGGCGGATTCGGACACCGAATCGGAAAAAGTCTGGGACTCGGATATATAAAAACACAATACGCAAAAATTGGTGCAGAGCTCGAAATCTTGATCTTGGATAAAAAAATACCCGCCAAAGTCATCGATGAAAGTCCCTACGACCCCCTAAACGAAAAACTGCGCGCCTGAAAAAAATACTAATAAATCTTGCAAAAAAGCTGGAAATTAATAAAATCTCTACGAGAATTAATACGCCTATAACTATTATACCCGCGCCAGCAAACAAAGGCGTTCTTTACAAATACATAAAAATAAAAGGTGAAGAATGAAAATTCTGGTCCCCGTCAAAAGAGTCCTCGACGCTTATGTGACAGCTCGGGTTAAGCCCGATAATAGCGGAGTCGTGACAGATAATGTAAAAATGTCACTCAACCCGTTTTGCGAAATCGCTCTCGAGCAGGCTATACGTCTGCGCGAGCAGGGGATCGCAACAGAGGTCATCGTCGCAACCATTGGCGAGCAACGCGCTGAAGAAGTCTTGCGCACAGCTCTCGCCGTGGGCGCAGATAAGGCTATGCGAGTCAATGCTCCTAATCAAACCGAGCCACTCGTCGTCGCAAAATTGCTCAAAGCTATAGCTCAAAAAGAGCAAATCAAGCTCTGCTTGATGGGAAAACAAGCAATCGATAACGATAATAATCAGACTGGACAAATGCTCGCCGCACTCTTGGGATGGGGGCAGGCTACTTTCGTATCTAAACTCGAAGTGCAGGGAAAAGTCGCTCGGGCTACAAGAGAAATCGACGGAGGCTTGCAGATACGAGAAATGAAACTGCCTGCCGTAATAACAGTCGACCTACGACTCAATGAGCCTCGATACGCTAGTTTGCCAAACATCATGAAAGCGCGCAAAATACCCATATCAACAATCGAACCTCAAAGTTTGGGAGTGGAGGTGCTCGAAAGGCTGAAAATAATCGAGGTCGTCGAGCCGCCTAAACGGGAGACGGGAATCGAGGTCGAAAGTGCCGCAGAGCTCGTTAACGCTCTGAAAAATAAAGAAAAAATTATATAAATAAGGAAACATAACAATGTCAATTCTTCTAATTGCAGAACAAGATGGCGAAACGCTCGCTCGTGCAAGTCAAAGTGCTCTCAGCGCTGCAAGTTTGCTAAAGGGCGAAATAACCGCCGTCGTAACTGCTGAAGGCGATAAAACACAGAAAAAAATAGTCGATAAACTCGCAGCTCTAAAGGGCGTCAAAAAAGTGCTGCTCGTAAAAAACAAGCGTTTCTTGCACGAAGATGCTGAAGCATTCGCAACAGCTCTCGTTCCAATCGCACAAAACTTTAAATATATCGTAGCCGCCGCAACAGGTTATGGCAAAAACCTAATGCCTCGATTAGCTGCCTTGATCGACAAACAGCAGATCTCAGACATTACCGAAATACTTGCCGAAAACCGTTTCCGCCGTCCTATCTATGCAGGAAATGCTATCGCTACTATCGAGACTAGCGATAGCATCATACCTCTGACTATAAGAGCTACTGCCTTCGAGCCAGTCGAAGAACAAGACCAGCCAGCACCCATCGAAGAGATCGAAATTACAGGTAGCGCAGAGCATAGTCTCGCAGAGTTCATCGATGAAAAAATAAGCTCGTCCGAAAGACCAGAGCTAACATCAGCTCGTATCGTGATATCCGGGGGAAGAGGCATGCAAGCCAGTGAAAACTTTCAAATGATCGAAAAAATCGCAGATAAACTCAAAGCCGCCGTCGGAGCATCAAGAGCCGCCGTCGATGCCGGATATGTCACTAACGACTATCAAGTCGGACAAACCGGTAAAATAGTAGCTCCAGAACTATATATCGCAGTCGGTATCTCAGGCGCTATACAGCATCTCGCAGGCATGAAAGACTCTAAAGTTATCGTAGCCATAAACAAAGACCCAGACGCTCCAATCTTTCGCATCGCAGATTATCGCTTGGTCGCAGACTTATTCGTAGCATTACCAGAGCTCGATAAAGCGTTAGAATAAAACAACTTTTAGACAAAACTCTTAATCTAAACTTCTAATCTAAACTTCTAATCTAAATTTGGGCAGTAGAAAAAACTCAGCGAAGATAACGCGAAAAGATAAAATCCGCGTCATCGGATTGATGTCTGGTACCTCGCGCGACGGCATGGACGCAGCATTGATAAGTAGCGATGGCAACGAGAAAATAACTTGCCACGCCGCTATAACAATACCATATAGCCAGTCCTTTGCTAAAAAACTCGCAAGTCTGTGCGAGCTAGGCGAAAAAGCCTTGCAGGCAGAAGCTCAAGCATCGATTGCTCCAGTCGAAGCTCAGCTTAATAAATACGCAGAGCAAGCCGTCTCGGTTTTGCTCGAAGGCGAGGGTGGAACTATTGGCGAAATAAACGCTCTAGCATTTCACGGACACACTATCTACCACGCGCCTGAGATAGGCAGGACTCTGCAAATCGGAGACGCAGCGAAATTAGCCGAAAAAACTAACATAACAGTCGTAGGCGACTTCCGTAGACGCGATATAGAGGCCGGTGGGCAAGGCGCGCCACTCGCGCCACTATACCATCTCGCAATAGCGAAATCTCTGCGCGCAGAAAATACAGAACTCGCCCTAAAGCCTATCGTCTTCCTGAACATCGGCGGAATCGCAAACATTACATGGATAGCCGCTAGCGCAGAGCCAGAACTCGAGGGGAGCATGCTCGCTTTCGATACTGGTCCAGGCAACGCTCTGCTAGACGATTGGGTCGCTACCCATAGCAGACTCGCGCGCGCTGAAAGTACAGCTGGAAGTACAGCCGCAGGACTAGCCTTCGACAAGGATGGGGCACTCGCTCTAAAAGGAAAATGCTGTCAAAAAGTCGTGGAAAAGCTATTGCTAGACCCTTTCTTTGCTCAAAAACCTCCAAAATCTCTCGATAGGAAGCAATTCTCTATAAAATCGATCGATGGGTTGTCGCTTGAAGATGGCGCAAAAACGCTCACCGTATTTCTAGCTCAAACAATAAAAACCGCTCGCTCCTTCTTCCCAGAACCCGCAGCCCTATGGTTGCTTTGTGGCGGTGGGAGGAAAAATCTCGCTATCGTTCAGAGTTTGACTGAAACCTTAAGCGAGAATCCAAGCGAAGATTTTGCAGTCCGCGTGCAGGATATCGACCAGCTCGGATTCGACGGAGACGCACTAGAAGCTCAAGCCTTCGCCTATCTAGCTATCAGAAGGCTAAAGGATATGCCAACCGCATACCCTCAACTAACAGGTGCAAAGATCGCCACAAGCGGCGGTACAATATATGCGAGCGGGACGCAAATCTCAGCGTGAATCTCTGTAATCGTTGGCATGAATTCTTTTGGTATAAATTCTGGCAGATTGGCGAGGGAAAATATACCAACCATCGTCCTTGCAGCCACTAGTTCCGCCGCCGGCAAAACTCTAGTAAGCTGCGCTATATTAGCATATCTACGCGCCGCCGATAAAAAAGTCAGCGCGGCTAAGCTGGGTCCAGACTATATCGATGCGCAATTCCTCTCAAGCGCAAGCGGAAAACCTTGTCTAAACCTCGATCCTTGGGCTATGCGTAGCAACACTCTACAAGAATTAATGCGTCTGCCAGTAGAGCAGGGCGCAGAGCTATTACTCGTCGAAAGTGCTATGGGTATGTTCGACGGTGCCGCAGATGGCTACAATACCGGGTCAGCATACGCTTTTGCAAACATGTTCTCGCCAAAAATGCCGATCGTCTTGTTGCTCTCCGCTAAAGGTTGTAGCGGTGCATCGCTCGCCGCTATGGCTAGGGGATTCCTACAGCCTCCGCCTGTTGCCAGCGCGACTGGGCTCCAGCACTCCGAAAAATACCCTCACAACTACAATTTGCCTAAATATGCGCCTAAATATGCCTTGTTGATAAATCATGTCGCAAGCTCTCGACACCAAGAGCTGATAGAAAGAGAACTCCAACAAGCTCTGCCAGAGGTGCAGGTTCTCGGATTCCTGCCTCATGAACCAGCCCTTTCTCTGCCCTCGCGCCACTTAGGGTTGGTACAGCCAGAGGAGATTGAAGCATTAGAAAATATCTTTGCCCAAGCAGCTGCTTGGGTCGCAAAGCATCTCGATTTCGTCAAGCTGATCGATTTTGCTAGGGATGGGAAACAGGGCTCGCAAAATGATAGAGAAGCAAGCAGAGAAGGGGTTAAAGGAAATTTCAAATTCGCCGGACTTCAGCCTCCCGCTCAGCGTATCGCTATTGCTCAAGATAAAGCCTTCCGTTTCTTCTATCACGGACAGGCGGAGTTGTGGCGCAACTCGGGCGTCGAGATAACTTTCTTCTCGCCACTCGCAAATGAGACGCCAGATGCAAGCGCAGAGTGGGTATACCTGCCAGGCGGGTATCCAGAGCTAAACGCAGAAGAGCTCGCAAGTAAAACAAAGTTCCTCGACGCTATACGCGCCGCAAGCTCGCGCGCATCCATATACGCAGAGTGCGGCGGATATATATGCCTTGGCGAGACGCTCGAAGACGCAGAGGGAAAAATGCACAAAATGGCAGGGCTGCTACCTCTCAAGGTAAGCTATAAAAAACAAGAAGGAGAGAGCAGAAGAGCTCGGTTGCTATACGCTAGCGCACAAGCAAGCAGTCCCATCTTTGGAGCTCATCGCCTGCGCGGACATATATTCCATACAGCAAAAATCAAGCAAGAAGGCTCTACATATGCGCGAGACTCTGAAAGCTTGTTCGATATCGCCGACGCTAAAGGCGTTGCTCAAGGAACAAGCGGCTTGCGGGTAGGCAATGTATGTGGGTCTTTCTTTCACGCAATCGATTGTCTCGAATAAGAAAAAATATGCTTTTTATGCTATGTCTGCAATATGCTATGCTCGCAATATAGTAGCAATTCTTAATAACCTTTTTACAACATAGGTGATAGTCGTGCTCGTTGTCTCCTTTCTTCGCAACTACACGCCTCGATTAATAGCCCGAATAGTAGCCATCCTATCGCTATTGATGCTCGCCGCTTGCGTTACCATAACTCCGCAAGATGAAAGTCTCTCTACGCTCCTGCGCGATTGGAAAATTCGCGCCGAGCGCGGCGAAGCAGAAGCTCAATACAACCTAGGTTGGTATACATTCAAGTCCGCTACTTTGCCGCAAGACCAAGAAAGAGCTCTAATGTGGTTCCAGAAATCCGCAAGGCAAGGCGTGATGGAAGCACAGTTCGCTCTCGCTATTATGCTCGAAAAAGGGCTCGGCTTGACAAATCCTCAATTGCAACAAGCCCTATACTGGTACGAGCAGGCAGCCGAAGCCGGCCTCGCGCGAGCACAATATAATCTAGGCGCTACCTACGCGCAAGGAATAGATGTCAAGCGCGATGACGAAAAAGCTTACTTCTGGTTCTTCCTCGCCGCCGTGCAAAATAACTTGCAGGCGCGAAAAGCTCTGCGAATACTATCTAAAAAAATGCCCGCCGACGCTAGAGTCAGAGCGCGAAAACAAGTACAGCTCTTCTTGAAAGAATTCAAAAACAATCAAAGCCAAAGAAAAGATAAAGAATACTCGCCACCGCAAAAATTACAGACAAAAGAACCATAGCCAAAATAACAGCAAAAAAGGACGCTTGACAATAAAGCAGAACAGCTCTATTCCATTAACATATGGATGAAGATAAAAAAGATGATGCACAAAGTGAAACTCGTGCAAACAAGAAACCTGCTCGTGATAGTGCCGAGAAAAAAGGCGCAAAAGATGACGCGCGGTGGGTCTTGTTCGATGCAGAAAATCTCGTCGTCGGTAGGCTAGCTAGCGAGATCGCAAGAAGATTGCGCGGCAAAGGAAATCCCTCATTCCTGCCATATAAAGATAGCGGCGAGCATGTCATCGTCGTAAATACTGAACGACTATATTTTACCGGAAATAAACGGCAAAATAAAATTTACTACTGGCATACAGGTTATCCAGGGGGAATCAAGTCGAGGAGTGTCAAAGCCATGTTCGAGCAGAATCGTTCCTGCGAAATCCTAAGCAAAGCCGTCAAGGGCATGTTGCCTAGGGGCGTCTTGGGGCGGGCGCAACTCAAAAAACTACGCCTTTATCCAAATAGCGAGCATCAGCATCTTGCTCAAAAACCACAAGTCATAGACTTTGCCGCTCAAAACCCTAAAAATTCAAGAAGATGATTGTAGAAAATCCTGCCGAAGATTCTGCTGAAGATTCTGCCGAAAATAAAGAAAGTGAAACTCCAGAGGCGAGCTCGCTCGATGATGGAAAGCAGGAAAAGCCAACAGCAGAGATGCTCGCAGCACTAGCTAAACTCCAAGAAAAAGGCGCAGATGTATCTAGTAGTGGCGATGAGCTAGAAGAAGAGTTAAAAGAAAACAAGACGGAAAATACAGAGCAAGATGTCCCTGAGGCAACTGCTGATGCTCTCTCGGCACGAGTAGAAAAAACGCCTGATGCTGACGCCGCGGGGCGACTGGGCGAGGCGGGGAAGGGCGGAAGTGCGCAGATCATCTATGTGGCTAAACACGATGCACTAGGGCGCGCATATGCAACAGGGAAGCGTAAGAACTCGATCGTACGCGTTTGGATAAAGCCAGGACAAGGGAACTTCAGCGTCAATGGCAGAGAGCTAGAAAAATACTTCGCTCGTGGTGTATTATGCATGATCGTAAAACAGCCATTTGAGGTCACAAAATGCGAAAACTCCTTCGATGTCTTGTGTACAGCAAAAGGCGGCGGCTTGTCCGGACAAGCAGGCGCGTTAAAGCACGGTATCTCGCGGGCGCTATGCAACTTCGATCCGCAATTTCGACCCGCATTGAAAAATGCAGGCTTCCTAACAAGAGACGCGCGTATCGTCGAGCGTAAAAAATACGGCAAACCCAAGGCAAGACGCTCGTTCCAATTCTCTAAACGATAGGGCTTCTCTATAGCGTCTCTAAAAAATGGTCGATTTCGATAAGCTGCCAGATAATCTGCCGAAGCCCATCGATGATGGTGCTACAGATCATTTACTCGGGCAGGCTTTGCCAGCAATTACTCTACCAGCAACCGATGGCTCCGAGCTCGAGCTCGCAGAACTCAAGGGTAAGGTCGTGATATACTCCTACCCTAAAACCTCAAAGCCAGGCGAGATTATGCCAGAAGGCTGGGATCAAATACCCGGCGCTAGAGGTTGCACTCCGCAAAACTGCTCTTACAGAGACAACTACAAAGAGCTACAGCAGCTCGATGTGAAAGTCTTTGGACTCAGCATGCAGCCAACCGAAGAGCAAAAAGAAATGGTCGATAGGGTCAATATGCCTTTCCCCATTCTCAGCGACAAAGAAATGAAGCTAACTAAAGCACTGAAATTGCCAACCTTCGCCGTAGCTGGCTTGCTACTACTCAAACGATTCACCTTGATAATCGAAAACGCCGAGATAAAGGCTATTCATTATCCAGTCTTTCCCAGCAATAGCGACGCAAAATGGGTGATCGACTATCTCAATAAATTAAATCCGTAAATCAAAACCTAAAAATCAAAGCCTAAAAATCAAAGCCTAGTCTTTAAATTAAGGCTAGGACTAAAATTAAAGCAGGGCTATGTAGAAAAAATCGCCGCTATTGCTTGACCGCAGCAAGTGCTTTGAATAAAGCTCTTGCCTTGTTTTCGCATTCGGCAAACTCGCTCGAAGCTACAGAATCCGCTACGATGCCAGCCCCTACCTGAACATGCAGACGACCATGCTTGATGATCGCAGTGCGTAAAGCAATGCAGGTGTCTAGATCGC
>JABAAS010000120.1 GCA_014238625.1 Alphaproteobacteria bacterium
AGATGGAAGAAGACTTGCCTAAACAAGAACAAGTATTCGTAGTCTTTACGCCCTCTGGTTTGCGCGGGCAAGTCGCGCGCGGAACAAGCATACTCGAAGCTGCACGCAAAATCGGCGTTGACCTAGATTCCGTATGCGGCGGACGAGGTATATGCGGCAGATGCCAAGTGCAACCCAGTTTCGGACAGTATCCAAAACACAAAATCGAATGCGATCAAAAATCGATCTCGGAGTTCTCCGAAACCGAATCGCGCTACCAAAAAAAACGCGGCTTGCAAAAAGACCGCAGACTAGGATGTAGCACCAAACTAGAAGCAGATATGGTTATAGACATCCCAGAAGAAAGCCAACTGAAACGACAAGTCATACGAAAACGCCCCGATTCAAGACAAGTATCCATCGACCCCCTACTACGCTTGCACTACATCGAGGTAGAAAAACCGCAACTCGATAGCCCATCGGGCGATTGCGAACGATTGCTCGAAGCTCTGCGCACAAACTGGCAGCTGGAAATCACGCAGATAGACCTAATAGTCTATACCGCCCTGCAAGAAGCATTGCGTAAGGGCGACTATAAAATAATAGCAGTCGTGCGCGAGGAAAATACCCTATTGGCAGTCTTTCCAGCACTGGATACTACACTACACGATTCCAACCTCTTCGGATTCACTGTAGACATAGGCTCGACAACGATGTCCGCGCAACTGATCGACCTGCAGAGCGCAAAAATCGTAGCGAGCCAAGGCATGATGAACCCGCAAATACGATTCGGCGAAGACTTGATGAGCAGAGTCTCATACGCGATGCTCAACGAAGGAGGAGCTGCGGAAATGACGCAAAGCATACGCGAGGCACTCGATAAGATGTTTATCGAACTCGCCCGCTCCTGCTCGATACCTATCGAAAAAATACTAGAGATAGTCCTAGTCGGAAACCCGATCATGCACCATATTTTTTGGGGTATCGACCCGATACCGCTCGGCGGCGCTCCCTTCGCGCTCGCTAGCACCAGCGCAATCTCTACGCCGGCGCGAGATTGCGGCTTCAAAAATCTGGCGCCAAACACGAGGCTCTACACCCCGCCCTGCATAGCGGGGCATGTAGGAGCGGATGCAGCAGCAGTAGCTCTATCCGAGTTCATATGGGATGCAAAGGAGCCAACGCTTGCAATCGACATAGGCACAAACGCAGAGATATTGCTCGCGCTCGAAAATAAAGTCTTCGCCGCCTCGAGCCCGACTGGACCAGCCTTCGAGGGCGCGCAGATAGAACATGGGCAGAGAGCAGCAGCAGGGGCAATCGAGCGCATACGCATTGACGAAGAGACTTTTGAACCACGCTTTAAAGTAATCGGACGCGAAGGATGGTCTAGTGACTGGTCTAGTGATAAGCACAAAGATGGCTCGGCAAATGGAACGAGCAAAAAGGCTGCGAACAAGCAAGCGCAAAATAATCAGATAACGGGTATCTGCGGCTCAGGCATAATCGAGGGGATAGGCGAGCTCTACCGCGTAGGTTTGCTCGGTAGCGATGGCTTGTTTTTGGAAGAAAAGGCTGCTCTGACAAAAAACTTACGCAAAGAAGAACGCAGTTTCAGCTACCTACTACACGAGGAGGCAGACGGACGCAGCATCACGATCACGCAAAACGACATACGCGCAGTACAGCTGGCAAAGGGTGCTCTACACGCAGGTGCTCGCCTATTGATGAAACACGCAAGGCTAGAGCGAGTTTCACGAGTATTGCTCGCCGGTGCTTTCGGTAGCCATATAGACCCCCTATACGCGCTGATTTTAGGGTTAGTGCCTGATTGCGCGCCGGATAAAGTTATAGCCATTGGCAACGCTGCCTCTAGTGGCGCGCGCATAGCCTTAGTCAATCGCAAACATCGCAGACTGTTAGAGGAAAAGGTGCGCGAGATAATCAAGATAGAAACGGCAACCGAGCCAGACTTCCAACAATACTTCGTCGAGGCGATGGCGTTCCCGCATGCGAGTGATTCTTATGCGAAACTACGCGCTACTACAAAATTGCCAGATTTCGTAGCCATGACAAAAAATACTAGACGCTCTGGCAGACGCAGAAGAGGTGCTAGCTAATACTTAGCTAGCTAGAGTAGTAGTAAAATGAGATGCCACAGGACTAAAGCAAAGAACTTGATAAAGAGAGAAGATTCGAGATTGTAGTTATGCCAGAAGATAAAAAGCTAATAGCGATGATACGCAAACTCGCGGCAGAATCGAGCCTTGAGGTAACGCCGCGCGGAGCGGAGAAGGTAGATAGCTTCGCGGATCTGATGCGTCTGGATATTTCGAGCGAGATTAGCTCGCCTAAGCCTCGTGTATTTATCACTTTTCTACCTGGCTCTGACCTAGGCGATACGACGAGGACAGCGATTCGCCTTGCGCGCGAGGGC
>JABAAS010000121.1 GCA_014238625.1 Alphaproteobacteria bacterium
TTTTGCCTATCAAGTGCTATGCCAACCTCTACGCTAGTCATTCTAGCAGCCATCCTAGTAGACATTCCAAGGAATAACCCAATGAACAACCTAAAGATTGGCGAGTCCCCCCTCACTTTACCTCTCCATTAGAGCGCCACTCTACCAAGCTCGACCCGCAAGCTATCATATTTATTTTATAGTGTAAAGTCATGGCTATATAGAGTTAGAAGTGTTGTCCATTTATGTGGTTATTAGGTTTATTTCTATTGATGTTTGTATTTGTTGTTACTTTATAGTTATTCTACCTTTGCGTTTATTCTACCATATCCTGTGTTTTTTGCAATTTTTCGAGCTGCGTTACCAACTTCCTTGCGATTGAGCGCATATTTTTAGATAGCTCTTGTATATGTAGCTGTCTACGCAAAAAATGTGCCTTTTGCGCTTCGGATTGCGCTTCAGATTCCGCTTTAGATTTAGCGTTGAGTCTATCATTTTCGAGATTTTTGTGCGCCATTATGGGACTAGCGTTATCGCAGCTTTCCTGCAAGTATTGCGAGATGGGTAGTTTTCCGAGGAAGGGTATTTTTTCTTTTTCAGCTTCTTTCTGCGAGCCGCCGCTAGCGAAGATCGGGCTTTCACCGCCGCAGTGGAGACATTGGAACATGCTCATATTTTCGATGATTCCTACGATCGGGATTTGTAGTTTATCGAACATATTTTTGCTTTTTCGCACATCGTATAGGGCTACTTGCTGCGGAGTAGATACGAGCAGCGCGGCGTCGATATGAGCGTTTTGCGCGAGCGTCAGAGGCAAGTCTCCTGTTCCTGGAGGCAAATCTAGTATCAGAATATCGAGTTCGCCCCAAGCGGTTCCTTCGAGCAATTGCTTCAGTGCTCTAGCGATCAACGGTCCTCTCCATACCAGCGCTTGCCCATCTTTGATCATAGCACCCATCGAGAGTGTGCTTAGACCGAAGCGTTTTTCTGGTATTATTAATCCCTCGTTGTTTCTTTTTGGAGGCTTGTCGAGCGCGAGCATTTGCACGAGCGATGGTCCATATAGATCAGCGTCGAGTAGCCCTATTTTCAAGGTTTTTTCTTTTATTCCATTCGCTTGTGTAGCACTCATTTGAGAGAGTGCGATGCTTATGTTTACGGCGAGCGTTGACTTTCCGACCCCGCCCTTACCGCTTGCGACGGCGAGTATAGTTTTGACATTTTCGATGCCGCCTTTGCGCTTGTTTAGCTTTGGTGGATTAGTTTCGCTCTCTTGGCTTTTTGTGTCTTGTATTTTTGCGCCTGCTCCCGTTGGCGAGCCACTAGTTAGCACCAGCGCGAGCTCTCGCCCTGCGAGATGGGGTTTCAGACTATCTTTGAGTTTCTCTTCTATTTCGCCTGCTTGCGAGACGAGTCTTTGTGGTAGGGATATTACGATGAAGATTCGCTGTTGCTCTATTTTCAGCGATGTTATGGCTTTTGCGCCGAGCTCTGTGAGCAAATTTGTTTTTTCTTTTTGCTCTGTGGTTTCGATGTGTGTCTGTAGCAACGAGTTGCGTATTTTTTCTAGGAGTTGATGTTCGTCCAGATTCTTGTCCATGAGGGGGGAGGGTAAAAAGTTTGTTGACGCGCGAGCTTATTTATAGGCATGTATGTAGGCATGTAACATTTCATTTATAGATTTACTATATGTGTATAGGAAGAGGTATTATTTTATGGCTTGGTCGCAAAATGGAGGAGGTAGTTCCGGAGGCAATGCTGGAGGCAACCCTGGTGGTAACCCTGGTGGTAACCCTGGTGGTAACCCTTGGGGAACAGCGCGTCGCCCGCGCAGCTCTGGCGGAGGCTCTTCTGGTGGAGGCTCTGGTGGCGGTTCGTTTTCGTTCGATAATGTCTTTTCGGACTTTTTGAGTAAGATTGGCGATTTTTTTGATCCGCAAGGCGAGCATGTAGCACGGCGCGTAATTTTAGTTATTTTTGGCGCGTTTTTTCTGTGGCTAGCGAGTGGTTTGTATCGTGTTGATCAGGGAGAGGTAGGGGTTCCGCTTATTTTCGGCAAGTATTATGGCCCTCCGCGCGGCCCTGGGTTGAACTATAACCTACCCGCGCCGTTTGGTCGAGTATTCACGCCGCAGGTAGCGCGTGCGCGCCGTTTGGATATCGGCTTTCGCTCTGCGCGCGAGCGTGGCTCTATTTTGACGGATGACAGTACGAACGCGGTTGATATAGCTGAGGAGAGTTTAATTCTGACGAAGGATCAGAATATCGTTGACATTGATTTCACGGTATTTTGGAAGATTACGGATCCGATCAAGTATCTTTTCAACATCCGCGACCAGCAGGCTACGATCAAGATAGCCTCCGAGAGCGCGATGCGAGAGGTTATCGGACAAACTT
>JABAAS010000122.1:0-2072 GCA_014238625.1 Alphaproteobacteria bacterium
GCAAGGATAATAATATAGCCCCTCAAACAACTACGCGCTTTCAGAAAGAATGGCGGGAATTGTAACTTTCAACAGAGGAATATAATCACCATGGCAAGTATCAACGAAGCAGGCAGAAGTCGCCCCAGTAGCACGGCAACCTCTATCGAGACCTCAAAGACAGATAAGACGCATGTAAAGGAGAAGAATAGATTTGGGGGTTTGCAAAAGCGCAAGGGAGAGATTGATAAAACGGCGCATGCTTCTCGTGCGCTCAACAGGGAGCAAGCTAGAATCAACAAGCCGGCGCCCCAGCGAGCTAAAGGTTTAGAGGGCTATAAGGATCGCGGTGCTCGCGGTGGTGCGGTTGCGCCGCAAGGAGGTAAGCAGTCAGCACCTGCGAAACCTGAGCGCATTAATACGCCGGCCCAACAGACGGCACAACAAGCTCCTCCTGCGAAACCTGAGCGCATTAATACGCCCGCCCAACAGACAACACAGGTAGCGGCACAACAAGCTCCTCCTCCGAAACCTGCGCGCAGCACGCCCGCCCAGCCGCAACAGGCAGAGCAACCTGCAGTAGCGAGGCAAGCACCTCGCAAGCCTGATCGTAGTGCTGCGAGTTTGCGAGGTCAGCGAGCTCCAGCTCAACAAGCTCCGCGATCTCAAGGAGCAGGTTCGCCTCGCACACTACCGCGCACGATTATGAATGTTCCGACTCCAGCTCCGCGCGCAGCGCCGCAAGCAGCGCCGCGCGCTGCTGTTAGCCATAAGGCTATTTCTAGTCACGACACTATTAGGCAGACTCCGAGGCCAGCCTTGCGTTCTCCTGGTTCTGAAAAGTTTTTAGCGGAGGGAGGCTTTAACCCAGCCTCGACTTTAGTCCGCAACAGGCCTGCTGGTGCGCCTATTCCTGGCAGTGGTAGTGGAGACCGCCCGATACTTGCTGATCGCCGAGCGAACGCTCCCTTGCCTGCGCCGCCGCGAATGAGTGTTGGCACGAGGTTTCTTAGCTTGCTTAAGAACATCTTCACCTTTGGCGGCTATGGACGTGCTGTTGCTAGCAGAGCTAATAGCGGCAGGGTTGGTATCACGCTTACGGAGGATGCGATGATTTTTGCGAGCGATGCGCATAAGCACCTTCGGCGTAGCGTAACCGAGCTTGAGTCGCCTGCGATTAAGAGCAAGTTGACTGCGAAGGAGCAGGACACCTATAGGGCGGCGCATGGAGTTATTCTTGCTTCCTTGAAAGCTACTGGAGAGAATGTTTTACCGGACAACAATTATCACCCTGATGCTGAATCGAAGATAGCGAGCGGTCTTGCTGCGCTAGACAAGATAATCTACGAGCATACGGGAGTTGCCTATAAGGCGCCGTACTATGATGAGACGCGCCCTCCAGACTTTCCGTCGGAAAGGACGGCAGTTTCGGGCTTTTCGGCAGACGACCGCATTTACGAGACTCTTGATCAGGCTCAGGGGGGTCAAACTGGAGCTGGCAGTGGACGAGGTACTGGTGGAGCTGAGAATATCTAGGTCGGCGACTTAGGGAGAGCGTCATCGAGGGGGGCTAGGATAGGGGGGCTAAGATAGGGGAGTTTAGGATAGTTTTTTACGAATAGGAAAGTATGTCTGGAGATTAGAACTATGAGCGATATAGGAACGAGATCACTGGGTCGCACGGCGAGAGCGGAGGAACTTGCTCCTGCGCGCGAGGAGCAGGCTAAGGATAAGGCGAAGACTATTTCGTTAGGCAAGCGCAGCGTCAGCGGAGCGGAGGTAGGTCAAGCTCGCGGAGCTGGCAAGAGCGATAGCGTTCTAGCGCCGCCGCCGCCGAGCAGTCAACTTACGGCGAAGACGGCTCGCGAGGGTCACTCTGGCGATGCTCAAGCTCGTTTGTCTTCTGGTGCTGAAGGCAATCAGTCTGGCGGTGCCAAGATATCTTCCGAGTATAGCACTTTGCAACATGTTGATAGGTCTGGCGTTGATGAGGGCTACAGCGTTTTGGATCATAAGGAGATAGGCAAGGATGTACAGCAGTCGAGACAAGGCGATGATCTTTATACGAACACGCGCACGCTTCGCCCGCCGGT
>JABAAS010000122.1:2082-2298 GCA_014238625.1 Alphaproteobacteria bacterium
GGTTGCCCCTGGTTCAGCTCGGCATTCTGGCGTTTCTTCTAGTGGCGAGAAATCTGCTCCGCCGTTGCCTTTGCGCTCTGGTGACTTTTTACCTGGTGGCGGTATCGATACGCTTGCGTTAAAGAGCAGGCTTATGCGCGAGGGAGCTTACTTGTTGAGGAATGCTCCCTCGACTTCTCGCACTCGCACGAGTTCTATTGATATGGGTGTTCGTCT
>JABAAS010000123.1 GCA_014238625.1 Alphaproteobacteria bacterium
AAGATAACGACTCCGAGTATCCATAGTAGCTCTCGCGGTTTTTTGTATGAGCCGTAGTACATGCCTCTATATAGGTGAATGTATACTGCGAGGAAGAACATCGAAGCTCCATTCATATGAATTGTTCGCAACAACCATCCGTAGTTGACATCTCTCATGATTCGTTGGACGGACGAGAAAGCCAAATCGACATGCGCTGTGTACTGCATTGCCAAGGCTAAGCCAGTTACGATCATGACCAATAGCATCATTGTTGCGATCGCCCCAAAGCTCCAAAAGTAGTTCACATTACGAGGAGTTGGGTAGTCGATATACTCTCGTTGCAATAGGCCTATTATAGGCAAACGATCATCGATCCACTTTAGGATTGGATTTTTCAAAGTTTTGTTTGCTTGTTTTTGTGACATTTTCTATTTTGTCATCCGATTCGTATAGTTGTGTCTTTTATGAACTCGTATGGAGGCACGGCTAGGTTAAGAGGAGCAGGTCCTTTTCTTGCTCTGCCTGACTCGTCGTAGTGAGAGCCGTGGCAAGGACAGAACCATCCTCCATATTCTCCTCTTTGAGCGACTTCTTTTTGTCCTAGTGGTACGCATCCCAGATGCGTGCAAATTCCGACTACGACAATATATTGTGGATTTTTCACGCGTTGGCTATCGCTTTGCGGATCGCGCAATTTTTCCCAATCGGTTTCTTCGGCTTGTTTTATTTCCTCTTGAGTTCTGTGTCGAATGAACACTGGTCTCCCGCGCCACTTGACTGTTATGCTTTGCCCTTCCTCGAGCGATTCGAGATTCACTTCGATGGATGCGAGAGCTAAAACATCTTTTGCGGGGTTAAGACTGTCGATCAGTGGCCAAGAGAATGCGGCGGCACCGACCGCCCCAGTTGCGCCTACCAACAAGCCTAGGAATTCGCGTCTTTCTCCAGCCTCGTGCTCTCCAACCTTAGCATGATCAGGCTTGCCTTGGTTATTGTTGCGCTCGATTCCCTCGGTTTTTGCTTTGATCAACGTTTTATCCTAATCGTTTATCACTATTGTTGGAGCAATTACTTGCAACCCCCTTTACTAAATTACTTTGTATAAAAGCGCAATAGTAAAAGCTATTGTTTGAGTAAATAGCTAATTTAATTTTTGGATAGGTATTTTTTATTATCAAGTCGTAGCCATCGAGCATCGAGCGTTTGCCTGCCAAGTTTTTAGAGTTTATAGTTATGCTTTTGCCATTGATCTGTAGAAGAGGTATAAATTTATGGATAATTTTGAAGCTGCGCGCGCGGGTGGGGGCAAAGATTTGTCTAAGAGTATAACGAAGGATTCGTCTTCTGTCTGGCAGCATCCTGGTTTTTCGCGGAGCAAGGCTCGCTATGTTCAGAAAGGTCGTCAGGTTGATCCTTCGGCACTTTCATCTTTGCGTGAGCTTGTTGGCGATGAGCCTCTAGAGCGATCTCTGCTTATAGAATACCTGCACTTGATTCAAGACCACTGCGGCTTTTTACCATCTAGCCTGCTTGTTGCTTTGGCTTCTCGTCTTTCGTGCTCTCTTGTCGAGGTTTATGAGGTAGCATCTTTCTACGCGCATTTTGACTTAGTCAGAGAGGGCGTTACAGAAGAAGGCTTGACGGATAGTAGTACTGAAGATTTATTGTCTTTGCCTTTCTCTGCTCCTATCACTTTACGCGTTTGCGATGGCATTAGTTGCATGCTGGGTGGTTCGGAAGAGTTGCTTTCGAATCTTGAGCATCAGCGATCTTCTTTGCCATCATCTCTGCGCATTTTACGAGCTCCTTGTATGGGTCGTTGCGACTGTGCGCCGGTGGCTATGCTAGGCAAGAGAGCCTTTGATTCGACAGATGCAGACGAGCTAGTTTCTGTACTTTCGCGTGTTACTGAGAAGACGAGTTTCCCCCCAGCTACGATTAGCACGCCGCTTAGTTCATTTGCGCGGGCATTTGATCAGGGACGTTATAGTCTATTTCAGCGTTGTCTTTCTGGAGAATGGACTCGTGAGGATATAGTTAAAATTTTTTCAGACGCGGGTTTATGCGGTTTAGGAGGAGCTGGCTTTCCTTCAGCGCGCAAATGGAGTTTAGTTTTAGGGGGTATGAGCCCTCGTTTTATGGTTGTTAACGCGGATGAGGGCGAGCCTGGCACTTTTAAGGATCGCTGGTATCTTACTCGAGATCTGCATCGAAT
>JABAAS010000124.1 GCA_014238625.1 Alphaproteobacteria bacterium
GCAGACGATCGTATATCTTGCGCGCCTCAACAAAAGGCCAAGCCTTCGAGCTAAGTGCCTCGCTACGGGTGGGGGGGGGGAATTCTCGCAAAGTAAAAGTAGCCCTCTCAACTGAAAGTCGGAGGAGCAAAGTCGTTATTTCTTTCTACCTATCTTATAATAAATCCACCCGCCCGATAAGACAACAAGACTAACAAGACTAACAAGACTACCAAGCGAGACTATTGCATAAGGATTCGGTGCATAAAGCGCAACCTTGACAATTGCTACAAGGAAGCTTAAACCCAAAAAAAAAGAAAATCCCAAACCAAGTAAACGCTCATTGTTCCTCGCGTTTTGATTTTTTTCTGCCATGCGAAGAATGCGCTCCGCAGCGTCTGGAACGCCCTTGTTGTAAGCAGCAAACTCCTGCGCAGGGGGTAAAGGACCAATATGAAGAGATGATTGCGCAACTCGCAATATGTCATCAAGTTGCATTGGAGAAGTGGCTAAAACTTCGTCTTTGTCCCCTTCCCGTAAAGCGCGCTCCTTCACAACCTGCTTTTTACCAGCAGAACCTCTTTTAACAGTAGACCCAGAGCTAGGCTGTTTAGGCATAAACGCGGCTCTCTGCTTCCTTACCTACATTGACTTTCGTTTTACCTCTCTTTTGCGCCTTCATTATCTTAACTTCAATCACAAGTTTCCCTCGCGATAGTTGTAGTTGCAACTGTTGCAACTGCCACTCAACCTCATGCTCATGCTCATGCTCGCGGGCATACTCGTCCATAGCCCATCTCAGACTATCGCCAACATCCTGCCAAGCAACCCGTATATCATCGCCAGATTGCTCCCAAACAGACTTGCGCGGTGGAAATACAGATAAAGGTAAAGCACCAAACAAACTCGCTATGCCAGAAAATAAAGCACTACCCCTCTGCGAGCGGTGATATGGCGTAGGTCTGTTCTTCATATCTTTCTCCTATCGTTGATTTCTCTACCCTGCGCTACCAATAACAGCAAGGAGCAATCAATAAGTCATAGTTTATTCCCCAGTTTGATTCACACCAACACAACCACTAATCACAGAACGCAATCGGTGAGGTGTATGTGGACTGAATTTACGCTTGTTGGGGAAAGTGTCAATAAAAAAGTGGGGGGGGGGAGGGAGCTTCCCCTCAAAACAAAAACAGCTAATAGATGAAAAAATAACTCAATACCATTCCTTGGCTATTCCTTAAAACTACTCCTTGCTCGATGCCTCGATAGACTTATCTGGCTCGATAGAAGAAACTGAAGAAACTGACTCCGCTGCCTTCTTACCGCTACCAAGCCTAAACTTGCCTATCCTTAAATAAACACTCCTGCCCGCAAGCATAGCTCCCAACGCTGTAGCTAGCGCGATGGCTATCTCCGCAAAACTATTGATATCCGATTTCACCTCAAGAGCTATGTAGACTGGTGCCGCCAATGCCGCTATCCCTAAAAGAAAAACAAGTGTCCTGCGCAATATACGAGCTGATTCTTTCGAAAGAGTCTCAAATGAACTGGATATCGAATAAAATATCTCCAGAAGAAATTTGGTTATCGCAGCAAATACCTTCAATATAAATTTCGCAATAACATCAAATACCTTCAATATAAAATTTGCTACCCCAGAAAAAAAACGCGCCCAACGTTCCCATCGACCCTGCTTTATGCGCTCCGCCTGCTCTCGTTCCGCCATGCTAATAATGCGGTCAGCCGTGCCAGGTAAAATCTTCTCAAACTTCTTTAAATCATCAGGGTCCGGCAAACTACCATCCTGCGGACGCGGGTAAAAACCTTGCTCATCTTTAGATTTTGCCATGCTAAAATAATCTCCTCTAGTTACTCTTGTTCCTGTTCTTTGCCTTGCCCCTCTTAAAATTCCTATTCTTCCTAGCCTTCCTAGACTCTCCCTTGCTGCCCAGTCTGATGTAAGCAAAACGACCCAGTAAAGTGACAACTAAACCAATAGCCG
>JABAAS010000125.1 GCA_014238625.1 Alphaproteobacteria bacterium
AAAATAATGTAGAACAAGCGCGACTAAGTTTGAGGTTAGTAACTCTCGAAGAAGATGCTCCTCGCACAATCTTGTTGGATAGCTTGGTGAAGCCTAAACCAGAGCGGGAAAAGCTCAGCGAATTCTTGCGCGAACAAAACTTTCTATCGTTGTTGCGCGAGCTTGAAAGCACCGATGATCATAAAGGCGGTGGGCTACGCGGACTCTTTCCATCTATTGCACAACCCGCTACCTCAAAACCCGCTCCTCATAAAGTGATAGTCTTTAAAGAGGAGGCTGATAGTGAGGTGCTGACAACTATTTCCTCTCCAATAGTGAGAAAACGCGTCATTACTGATAGCACTGAGCTAGCAGAGTTTTGCGACAAAGCCCGTGCGCAAGGTTTATGCGCATTCGCGCTCGAAACCACACCAGAAAAAAACATCGTAGCCGAGTTGCTCGGGGTCGCTATATGTATAGAGGGAGGCGATGCTGTTTATGTTCCGCTAGGGCATAAAGACGAGCAAGAAAAACTTAAGCCAGCACAAATACCTTTGGACTTAGCGCTAGGGCTATTGAAAAAATTGTTTGAAGATCGAGCAACCTTGAAAATTGCTCATAACTTGAAGCAGGCTAGCGCGCTCCTAAATAGGTATTCGATCGAAGTCTTATCTTACGACGATATTCTTTTGTTCTCGGCTACGCTCGATGGTGGCAAGCAAGCAAGCTCCGAACATGGGCTAGTCGCATTGGCTGCTCGACATTTGCAGTATAATGCGCCCCTATACAAAAACTTGCTCGGTGTCGGAACTAAGGCGATAACCTTTGCTCGTCTGCCAATCGATGTAGCTGGCGAATACTCTGCCGATATCGTAGCTATCATCCTGCGGTTGTATAAAATCTTCGCCCAGCGAGTCATACCAGAGCGAGCTAAAGGCATCTACGAAACTTTGGAGCGTCCACTCATACCAGTCGTAGCGGCGATGGAGTTGCGAGGCATACGCATCGATAGCACCGTCTTGCAAAAACTTAGCAAGGATTTTTCACAACGCCTAGTGCACTTGTCGAGCGAAATTCACGAACTAGCTGGGTGCGAGTTTGCAATCGCCTCGCCTAAACAACTGGGTGAAATCCTGTTCGCTCGGCTTAATCTAAACAAAGCAAAAAAAACCGCCAGCGGACAATTCTCAACTAACAGTAGCGTTTTAGAAAAACTAGCAGACGAAGGACATACTATAGCAGCTAAAGTGCTCGAATGGCGACGCTTGTCTAAACTGCGCTCCACCTACACCCAAGCTCTGCCTCTACAAGTACAAGAGCAGACACAGCGAGTGCATACATCTTTCTCACTCAGTGGTGCGCAGACTGGAAGACTCGCTTCGTCAGAGCCAAATCTGCAAAACATCCCTATACGCGATGACGAAGGTAGACAGATACGCAGCGCATTCATCGCAGCAGATGATTATCTATTGATCGCACTCGATTATTCACAGATAGAGTTGCGACTAATCGCCTCGATCGCCTCAGTCCAGCCTATGCTCGATAGTTTCGCAAAAGGGCTCGATATACATAGCGCAACAGCCGCTGAAATGTTTCATAAAAAAATAGCAGAAGTATCCTCAAAGCAGAGGCGTTATGCGAAAACAGTCAACTTTAGTCTGCTGTACGGAATCTCGCGCTTCGGTCTCGCAAAACGACTCGGGGTTAGCGAAGGAGAAGCTCAACAGATGATAGATATGTACTTTGCTCGATACCCGCAACTGCTCAAATATCGTAAAAAAACCATCGAGTTTTGTCGTGCTAATAATTATGTCGAGACGCTCTTAGGTAGAAAAATCTACATTCCCGCAATCGCAGAGCG
>JABAAS010000126.1 GCA_014238625.1 Alphaproteobacteria bacterium
AATAAATTCAAACTTTTTTCTAACAAATGAGTGCAAACCATCCATCTGCGTAATGCAAGCCTGCTACGCAGGCTCCGCCGCCGCCTGATCTTCGCGGAGGGACAAGTCCTCCCCCCCTAAAAACCCCCTTAGCCGTCTATCAAAATATCTTTGTGAGTTGCGCGCTACTTCACGCCAAGCTCCAAGGATCAGCCCAAACAGAATAGCGAGTGCGCCCCCTCACTTTAGCTGCACGCAAGATTTGATAACGAGGCTCCCCGCCACCACGAGCCAAGCCGATATGTATCCACCCTGCTCTAGGTTCATCTTGTATAAAGAACTCGCCGATTATCTGATCGATGGGCAACTCCTCGCGTTGCACATACGGGGCTATTTCGAGGAACGCCTCATAGTTTCCACCTGGCAGATTGTCCAAATCGGCGGCGAGTCCGAGCTTATGGACCGAGTTTCTAGCACCACCCTGCCCATCATTGACCTTACCTTTGCGCAAACCGCTAGATACGAAGAGCGCTCTACCGCCGAGTATATCGCGCACATTTTCGAGCACGCCACAAACTTTAACGAGGTTTTGCCTCTGCTTTCGCGTTGGAGTATTATCGAGCCCCATACGAGTTGCATAAGAGGAGCGTATCATCTCCTGCAAACTAAAATTATCGGTCAGATAATCTGCCATGTCTATTTCTCCGCGAGTTATGCCTGAATCGTGCTTAAGTTATGCCTCTTTTATGCTTGAGAGGCTTTGTTCCAAGATTTGCAAGGGAGTTTATTTTTTACGCTTTTTGACGGTAGCCCTTTTCGCACTTTCGACACAAGCCTCGCCCACTCGCGCCATGAACTCTGATTTGAGCAGAGCCATCAACAACCCTACGGCAAAGACGATATAGAACATGGTTTCGTTTACGACTGCTGGCTTTTCTACTCGAAAGTATAAGGCAGCGATACATAACCCGCCGCCTAATGCTGTAGTTTTTTCTTTAGATCTTGCGCCTGCGTATTTTGTAGTAGCCCCTACGGCTTTGCCCAATATACCGAATAATCCCATAAGTCCTCCTTTTATTGAATTTTTAGCTTTACCTGTACTGTTAGCTTATAGAGTGTAGACTAACACAACCAAAGAGTTGAGTCAGTAAAAAATCTATTTTGCTTGAATATGTTTATTATTGTAAGGGGAAGCGAATGAGTATTATTTTTTATGGATTTTTTGCTTTCAGTTTGCGAGCTTTTTGCGCAAATTTATTATTGAGGTGTTATAGTAATTGAGCAAGCGGGTGTAGCTCAACGGTAGAGTCCCAGCCTTCCAAGCTGGTGGTGTGGGTTCGATTCCCATCACCCGCTCCAAGCTTTAGCAACGGCGATCTTTGAGATTGTTTTTTAGGAGTGTAGCTCAACGGTAGAGCACCGGTCTCCAAAACCGGGGGCTGTGGGTTCGAATCCCTCCACTCCTGCATTTTGACTTATTTATTTCTGTGTTTTGTATTGAAATGAGAAAAGAGATAATCGGCAACTGGAAGATGAACGGCTTGTTGAGTTCCGAGCGAGTTTTCCGCGATCTTATATCTGGCTACGATGCGTCTTCTGCGTCTTCTAACATTGCGCGTTTGACGATCTGTCCGCCTTCGACTTTGCTAGTTTCTTTTTCGAGTATTGCGAGTTCGGAGCGCTCGCACATTTCGCTAGGTGGTCAGTATTGTCACCGCTCTTTACGAGGCAGTCACACTGGCGAGATTTCTGCGGAGATGCTTCGAGACAGCGGAGCGCGCTTAACTTTAGTGGGTCATGCCGAGCGTCGAGCCTCTGGCGAGGACGATAAGGAGGTTGCCTTAC
>JABAAS010000127.1 GCA_014238625.1 Alphaproteobacteria bacterium
CTGCGCCGGAGAATCCGGGGGTTCCTCGTGCGATTTGCCTTGTGTTTACATTTGGCGCTTGCGGCACTTTGCGTAAATGGACATTTAAAATCTTTTCTCTCCCGTCTATATCTGGGTTGGGTACTACAACCTGTCGATCAAAGCGTCCTGGTCTTAGCAATGCAGGGTCGAGCACATCCGGTCTGTTGGTAGCAGATATCAGGATTACTCCTTCGTTAGTCTCGAAGCCGTCCATTTCAACGAGCAACTGATTCAAGGTTTGTTCTCTCTCGTCGTTTCCCCCGCCTAGCCCTGCTCCGCGATGCCTTCCGACCGCATCGATTTCATCGACGAAGATAATGCATGGCGCGCTTTTTTTGCCTTGCTCGAACATATCGCGTACGCGAGATGCTCCGACGCCGACAAACATTTCAACGAAGTCAGAGCCAGATATTGTAAAGAAAGGAACATCTGCCTCGCCGGCAACTGCTCGCGCTAGTAGCGTTTTCCCTGTTCCCGGTGGTCCTATCAACAACACACCTTTAGGTATTTTACCGCCGAGTCGTTGGAATTTTTGGGGGTCTCGCAAGAAGGCGATTATCTCTTCCAACTCTTCTTTCGCCTCTTCGATTCCTGCTACATCATCGAAGGTTACGCGGTCGGTTTTCTCTGTTAGTAGCCGTGCGCGCGAGCGTCCGAATCCGAGAGTTTTTCCACCTGCGCCTTGAATTTGTCGCATAAAGAATATCCATACCCCGACCAATAGTAACATTGGAAACCATTGTATTAATACATATAGCAATGAGGGTCCGTCATCTGGCGGTTCTACGACTATATCGACTTCTGCCTCTGCGAGTTTGCGCACCAAGTCTGGGTCATCTGGGGAGTAAGTTTTGAAACGATCTCCCGTTTTTGTAATTCCGAAGATGTTTTTGCCTTCCATGCGAACGGATACAACTTGCGATGCGGCAACCGAGTTTAAAAACTGCGTATAGGTAATACCTCTAGCTTCAGCATCTTTAGGCTTTTTTTGGAAAGAATTGATCAGAAATGCCAAGGACGCGACGATGACAAGCCAAATTAGTATATTGCGACCGAAAGGTTTCATATATTGGTTACCACTCGCCCCCAAAGTTTTTTTATGGGGTTTCTCATTATTTAGCTTGTTCTATCGCGTCTCGCTTTGAGTAGCTAGACGGATTTCAAGCATTCGCTCAATTGCTACTTTTAATATGCTAACAAATCGACTGCTTTTCAAGGGCTAAGCCGCAAGTTAAAGATAGTATTCTTCTCTATATTTTGTTGCTCGACAGTTTCCCACCTTATCTTAGGTAGCTGCGCGTTTTCTTTTGTTGATAGCCAGCAATCTTTTTCTTCGCAACCTCTTTCCTCGCAATCCCTTACGCGAGTTTCTGGTGGCGGGAAGTTTCTGTATATCTTTAGCGTTGGTAAAGCCAAGAGCTGGTTTTTTTGCCAGAACGCAGGGCAAGCTGCGCGCACGCGAGCATGCAGAGCTTCGAATAGCTGCATTGCTTGCACGACAGTGTCGTCTTCGTGGCTCACCTTATTTTTTGCAGCCGAGCGTAGCTGCTCGATTCCGATGCGCCCTAGCAAGCGGCAGGTTAGGCTTAAAGGTTGTTGCAAGGAGGAGGGGTAGGGAGTCTT
>JABAAS010000128.1 GCA_014238625.1 Alphaproteobacteria bacterium
CTATTTTACTTTTTGCCTCTAGCATAGGCAAGATTTTCGCATGAAGAGATTTTGGCAAAAATTTAGGACTTCTGATAATCGCGTGCTCATGGCTGCGGGCGGAGGCGCGTTGCATCATGAGAAGGATTCTAAACAGACTTACTCTCCTAATAAGCGAGTGCGTGAGATAGGTGGTCCTCGTGGGGCAGAGCCAACACGCTACGGAGACTGGGAGCGCAACGGACGTTGCATCGATTTTTAGCTATTCGCCCTTCGAGCAGATACGCCTAACATGTAAACACTCCTGCAGCCTCCTTCGTGGTTACTATTTGCGGAGCGTTTTTGCTTGTCTCCTCTATGCGCAGTTGCCAATTTACTGCCGCACCTTCGATAAATTTTCGCAAATCGGTAAACTTACTATTCTGTGCCATGCGTTTTTCGCAGTTGCGAGCAACACGCCGAAGCCACTCTCCGTAGCGTTTTCTACCGCGTTTATATAATAAACGATAGAGAATACCGATCATGCGAATGTCACGATGCAGGGCGCAAAGCTCGTAATGACGAGCGGCGGAATGTCGCTCGCGCCGCTGCAAACGAGCCTCGTCGCAATAGCTAGCCCAGAGTTGCTTGCGCCAAAAATCAGGCATATCCCATAGCCCATCTTCGAGCAAGGAGACGACATCGTAGCAGCGCGGAGCGAGATGGGCGTCTTGAAAATCGATAAACGCGCATGTGCCATGCTCAGCCTCGGCAACAGCGAAGAGATTTTCGATATGGACATCTCCTAGCGCGACCGTATTTTCTTCATTTTGGAATTGTGCTTCGCGATAGAGTTTTTGCCAGATTTTCTGCCAACTGCTTCGGCAAATAGTTGGCAAAGCCTCATTCGAGTTTGTCTGTTGCGAGTTGTTTGGTGATAGCAGAAAATAATCGAAGAAGCTCGAGACCTGCTCGACGAACCTCTGTTCACTGAAGGCTGGCAATAGGGTGTGAGTTTCTACTACATCCGCTTGTCCTTGTGCTAGTTGTCCTTGCAGTTGCTCGTTGCAGGCTAGGTTGTTGCGAGCCAAGTTACTGTGAGATAGCTTGCTGTGAGATAAGCGCAACAAACTTTGCAACGCGTTTTCAAACAGCCCTAGGCAATCTTTCATGGTGCGAGTGCGCAGGCATCGTGCGTAGCTATCTTTGCCTAGGTCTTCGATGATGACGCAGTGGTTTGCAAAGTCGAGATGCTTGATTCGCGGCACGCGCAATCCTGCTTGCGTTAGAAACCCCGATAGGTTCTGCAATTTCTGCAGGTAACCTCGCGCTTGCGCGCCCATTGCGCTTGCATCGACTAGGATATCGCTACCATA
>JABAAS010000129.1 GCA_014238625.1 Alphaproteobacteria bacterium
CGGCTATTGGTTTAGTTGTCACTTTACTGGGTCGTTTTGCTTACATCAGACTGGGTAGGAGGGTATCGTCTAGGAAGTCTAGGAAGTCTAGGAAAGCATAGCATTGAGTTGTTTTTTCATCTATTAGCTGTTTTTGTTTTGAGGGGAAGCTCCCCCCGCCTCCCGACTTTTTTATTGACACTTTCCCAAACAAGCGTAAATTATAATTTAGTTAGCCCATATCCCAGCAGAGAAATGAGATGAGTAACAAATCTACGCCATATCACCGCTCGCAGAGGGGCAGTGCTTTATTTTCTGGCATGGCGAGTTTATTTAGTGCTCTGCCTTTATCTTTGTTTCCGCCGCGCAAGTCTGCTTGGGAGCAATCTGGCGATGACATACGTGCTGCTTGGCAGGATGTTGGCGATGGTCTGAGATGGGCTATGGACGAGTATGACCGCGAGCATGGGCTTGGGCGCGAGCACAAGCTTGAGCGAGAGCGACAGCGAGAGCTACAACTACAGCAACTACAGCAACAGCAGCTAGACTTGTTACGGCGACTGGAAAAGGAGCTTATGGCTGATATTGAGAGAACGAAGGCGCGAAAGGAATTTAAGAGAAGAGCTAGCTTAAGGAAAAAAGAAGATCGCGCCTGTGCCTAAGAAGGTTGCCAATAAAGCACTTATTAAGAAAGATTCCTCGAAGAAAGCAAAGGTTGTTGCTAGTCGCGAATCTTCAGAAACGCTAGAAAGTATAGAGTTACCAGGCTCAAGGCTTGGTGCGGTTTTGCGGTTAGAGAGGTTTAGCCATACTGGTCCTTTACCCACCGCCAAAGAATTTGCTTTGTATAATAGAGGCATCCCCGAAGCTGCGAAGCGCATTCTTCGCATGGTGGAAAGTAGCCAAGAAGCGAGGGAAAGGGATAATAGCCGAGGTCAAATACTATCTTTTATCTTGGCTCTTTTTTTAGCCCCTTGTGTTTTGGCTACACTCGTTATAGTTGCGCTTTACTCGTCTAATTCTTATGCGATTGTTTCGCTTTGTAGTTTTGGTGGTATTGTTGCCTTAGCGGGCGTACTGATTTACCATAGGATAAGCAGAACGAGAAAATAACGACTTTGCTCCTCCGACTTTCAGTTGAGAGGGCTACTTTTACTTGTGCGAGAATTCCCCCCCCCCACCCGTAGTGAGGCGCTTAGCTCGAAGGCTTGGCCTTTTGTTGAGGCGCGCAAGATATACGATCGTCTGC
>JABAAS010000012.1:0-4810 GCA_014238625.1 Alphaproteobacteria bacterium
GCGAGCGTGGATGGGCATAGCATTCCAACCACTGACGCCAGATATAGCAGAGAGCGTAGGATTGAAGAGCAATATCGGAGGCATCATAGTTAGCGATGTTGCGGCGAAGAGTCCGGCGAGCAAGGCTGGTCTCAAGAGTGGCGATGTAATCACGGCATATAATCGTAAGAAACTATCGCGTAATAGCCGTCTTCCTTTGATGGTAGCAGAGACGCCTATCGGCACGAAGGTTCCGGTTGAGGTATGGCGCGATGGCAAGAGACGAGTTTTGTCATTGACGGTTGCACGCTTGCGCAATAAGAATTCCTCTCTTGCCAAGCAAGAGTCTGTTGCCGATAAAGACAAGCAAGGTTCAAGCGAAGACCTCACAAAGAGTATCACTAGACTTAAAAGCATTGGTATCGGTGTCATCCAGCTTACGGCTGATTTGCGCACTCGCAATGGTATCCCAAAATCGTTAGAGGGATTGCTCATAGTTGAGGCGGATGGCGTCTCTAACGAGAAGGGCTTGCGTCGAGGCTTGATTATCCGCGAGATCGATGGGCATAAGGTTACCACTGGCTTGTCGGCGCAAAAAATCATTTTGCGCTCGCGCAAGAGTGGAAAGAAAGCAGTTTTGTTGAAAGTCTCGGACTTGCAAGGCAAGCAGGAAGCCTATGTCGGCGTTACTATAAGAACATCATAAGGAGAGATATAACCATGTCACGAATTACCATAGAGGATTGTATCAATGTTGTTGGCAATCGATTTCGTTTAGTTATGTATGGCGCGCAACGCGGTCGTGAGATAGCGAGTGGCATGCAACCTGCTATTGAAGCTGACCCATCTTCAAAACACGAGAAGAGTGCTGTTATAGCTTTGCGCGAGATAGTTCAGGGACAATGTGATCAATCTGCTTTAGAGGAATCTATTATTCGTAATCATCGGCGCTATTCTCCGATTGAATCGGTGGAAGAAGTAGCAGACGGCGAGGGAGGCGTTACTAATAGGGATAGGGAAGCGAAGGCGGTCACGAGTAGCGAGCAGGCTGAACGGGTTTCTAGTTCTGCCAATGTTTCTTCTGCGCTTGGCGGCGAGACGAAAGATAGTGATAGCGAGAGTGCGACTAAGCCTGAATAAGCCTTTTCTTTTTTATTATTAGCCCTATTCTTTATGGAAGAGACGAGAACACAGGCTGAACATCATCGCAAGATTCGGCTTGGAGTTAATATCGACCATGTAGCGACATTGCGCAATGCGCGTTCTGGAGAGCATCCCAATATCTTATCTGCGGCGGAGATAGCTTGTAGCAATGGAGCGGATTCGATAACGGTTCACTTGCGCGAGGATCGTCGTCATATCCGCGATAAGGATGTATCTTGTTTGTTGGAGGCTGGCTTTCGGGTTAATCTTGAGATGGCAGCAACAGAGGAAATGATATCGATTGCGGAACATTTGCGCCCTCATTCTGTCTGCTTGGTGCCTGAGAAACGCGAGGAGCAGACGACCGAGGGCGGCTTGGATCTACTAGTAGATAAGGAACGACTAAAGACATCGGTTGCGCGTCTTAGAGAATGCGGAGCGGAGGTTGCTATGTTCATAGAGGCGGACGCGATACAGATAGAGGCGGCGAAGCAGCTAGGGGCGCAAGCGGTTGAACTGCATACTGGTAGCTACGCCATAGCGGAGGGCGAGGAAAAGCAACAACGTTTGCAGCAGCTACGAGTAGCGGCGCGCTCTGCAGATAGCTGCGGTATTTTTTGCCATGCTGGGCATGGGCTTGATTTTGCGAATGTTGAGTCGGTTGCAAGGATTCCGGAGGTTATCGAGCTTAACATAGGTTATTTTTTAGTTGCGCAAGCGTTGTTTGATTCGCTAGGGGCTGTTGTTGCGCGAATGAAGTCATTGATGCTTGCGGCACGCGGTGCGGGAGATTGAGGGCTTGTTGCTAGGGTTAGGAACGGATTTATGCAAACAATCGAGGGTCGAACGGCTACTCGAGCGTTTTGGCGATAGGTTTCTGACGAGGGTTTTTTCCGACCAAGAGGCAAGCGAAGCACTATCGCTAGTTAACTACAGCCGTCGGATTAGCAGACTAACGAGTGCCTTTGCTCTTAAGGAGGCGATGAGCAAGGCTTTGGGCACTGGTATTATCCGTCTAGGTGTTGGTGGCAGTCGTGTTGGCAGGGGGGTTAGTGGCAGTCGTGTTGGCGAGAGTAGCGGCGATAATGGCACTAGTTGTTTTCTACCTGTATTTTGGCGAGACATTGAGAGCAGTCGCCAGAGCAGTGGCAAGCCTTTTTTACGCCTATCTAACAATGCGCGAGTTATTGCCAATAGACTTGCATCGAGGGTAGAGGGAAACATAGCTTGCGTTGAGGTATCCTTGAGCGATGAATGCGGACTGACGCATGCGATAGTTGCGCTACATTCTATAGACCATGCTCAGCTACACGATGGTTTAGTGCCTGTATGAGTATGAGATATAAGTTATCTTTAGACAATCTTAGACAATCTTAGGCAATCAGCGCCCGAGCCCAAGCGAGCCACATTTTAGCATCAATATCTTGAGCGCGTTTAGAGAAATCGACTCCTACCGCCTCTCCCGCCTGGTACCAATTATCTATATTATGATAGTTATTATTATGGCTATTATTTTTCATTTTAGCATTGCGCAAGATAGTAGCGATTCGTTTTCGTCTATAAGCAAATAGCAAACTAGTCATCTGGCAAACGATTTTATAATCGTCTTTAGAGACAGTCTCGCTCTGATCATTTTCACATGGCTTAAACTTGACGACGCGAGAAATGACCTTAGGTGCTGGGAAGAAGGATTTAGGTTCAAAGTCGCAATATCTTTCTGCATGATAGAGCAAGCTAACTAGAACGGAAAGCCGAGCATATGCTTTATCACCGAGTTTAGCGCAAATTCTTTCTGCCACTTCTTTTTGGAACATGAGTGCCATGGCGTAGCATTTTAGCCCGCTATATAATATATTTTGCAGGATAGCGGTTGCGGCACTATATGGCAGATTGCCAACAATAATTACAGGATTTGTTGGAGATGCAGAACTTACTATATTACAAAAATCTAACTTTCTAGCGTCTGCCATAACGACATCTAACTTTTTACCTTTTGGCAAAATGCTAGCTAATTTATTCAGCATTGGAATGAATTGCCTATCTTGTTCTATTGCGACAATTTTTTTAGCGCCTTCATCGAATAGAGAGCTAGTCAAACCGCCTGGCCCTGCTCCTATCTCAATTATCACAAATTTATTTTTTAATAAATTAACATTATCGAGTGCGCAACGCGCGACCAGCTTTCTGTCTTCCTCGTTGAGTAGGAAATTTTGTCCAAACCCACTATTCAATATACGGCGAGACAATAATCCTGCGTTCCGCAACTCGTCTATAAAATTATATTCGTTGTTCACTAATTTGTAAGTTTTTTTCGTCGCTGTGCGATTTTTTGCGCGAGAGCTATAGCAGCGATCAAGCTACCAGCGTCTGCTATGCCTTTTCCGACCAGCTCGCGCGCTGTGCCATGATCTGGCGAGGTTCTTACGATAGGCAAGCCCAATGTCACATTCACAGCTCGATTGAATGCTAGCAGTTTCAGCGGTATCAAACCTTGATCATGATAAATGTTTATAGCGCAATCGAAATTTTTTCGCACGCTTGGCAAAAAGAGACTATCTGGAGGATGAGGACCGGTTATGTCTATGCCGTAGCTGCATAGCCTTTTTATGGCGGGTATGAGTATTTGCTGCTCCTCGAGACCGCATAGCCCACCCTCGCCGGCATGCGGGTTTACGCCGGCTAGGGCGAGTCGCGGTTTTTTGATGGCAAAATCCTCTATCAATGAGCTATTTAGTAGATGAGTAGCCTCGACTATTGCCTCCTCGTTAAGCTCTGCTATGGCTTGAGCTAAAGGAATATGTCGCGTTAGTGGCAAGGCTCGAAGTGAGGATGCTACTAGGAGCATTGCAAAGTTTTTGATACCTAATCGATGGGCGATATATTCAGTGTGTCCGCTTGAGACATCTTTGCTAATGTGAGTTTTACGATTTTGATTATTTTCTGCAAAGATTTTTTTTTCAACGGGTAGCGTCACCATAGCCGATGCGGCTTTTTCACGACAACAATCGATGGCGATATTTATAGATTCGATGGGGTCGTTGCTTTTGAGTATGGGCAGAGCGCGATGGAATATGCTCTCTACTTCCTGCAAATCATTTACCTCGATGGAGGGAATGTTGAAATGTTCTATTTCTCTACGAGCGCCAACGAAGAAGAATTGCGGAGTTTGTTTCTGCGCAGAGTTACTTTTGTATTTATAGCTTTTAGTTTTTCGAGCGGAGTAGTATCTCCAAGCTTTGCATAGCAACTCTGTCCCGATTGCCTTGTGGCTACCGGCGGTTATGGCTATTGGCGTATTTTTTTTTTCGTTTTTCGGCACAAAGGATTCTTTATATCGAACTATTACGGAGACAAACTATTGTCTCGTTCTATATCTGCGACCAATCGTAGAGACTCGTTTATGTTAAGAGACAAATCCTCTGTTCGTTTTTTCTGCAAGCGTTTGGCGAGCTCTTTTTGTGAATCTACTCTGTCCCGAGCGACTTCTTTTTTGCATAGAGTAAAAAAGACGAGCAAGCCTTCTGCAAATGGCAATGGCCCGGCGCTATTATTTTTTTTGAGAGTTGATAGGATTTTTAATATTTCGATAGGAATATCTTTTTCTGGCACATCATTAACGAAGGTTACGTCATATGCTCCGAGCTCGCTGACTATTTGCTGATGCTTTCCGCATAAATCCGAGCTACTT
>JABAAS010000012.1:4834-5242 GCA_014238625.1 Alphaproteobacteria bacterium
TCTAACAAACTTTGCAAGAAAAGAGTTTGCAAGAAACTATATCGAGTTACTTTACGAGCTTCTTTATATTGTTGAACACGGTATATATGAACTCCATATGGCGAGAAGATTGGTTGCAAAATACCATTGGCATTAATTTTTTTATTCTCTATGGCGTTTATCACGGCGGGAGGCAATTCGCTTTGATATAATATCTTATTGAAGTCATTTTTTTCGAGGTATGGCGTATCGGATAAGGAGTTTATAAATTCTGCTACTTGAGCAAAGGATGCGCCAGCGCGCAAACCTTTATATATTCTTTGAGCTAGTCTGCGAGTAGCGGACTCCAATATAGCTTGTGGCAGGAATATCTCATCTAGTTTGTACTGTTTCTCGTCTGCGTATAGGCGTATCCTATTTCTTTCCCAA
>JABAAS010000012.1:5656-17535 GCA_014238625.1 Alphaproteobacteria bacterium
AAAACGAGACAACTTACAAAGCAAAGGTTATATTTAATATTTTTAGGCATAATTTTTTACCGAGTCGCCGTTAGAAATCGAGACCAAAAGAGAAACTGACACTATCCTCATCTTCCCTATCGCTGTAGAAGTATCGATAGTATTTTAGTTTAAAGTCGATGCAAGAACCATCGTAGTTTAATAGAAAGGCTATATTGTTGAAAGGTTTATCTTCGCGCAATAGATTATATCCCATCGATATGCTTGTGCGCCATTTTTTGAAAGCGCTTATCCCACCAGTTAAGGTTAGAGACTTGTCGTATGGTATTCGTTTTTCTTGAGCCTCCCTATGTAGCTCTTTGTAAGATAGGGAAATATCGCCAATACCGTATTTAGCTGCGATCAGCGCTTTTTGACTAACCAGCCACCATTCAGGTATCAACCATTTAGCGTCGTATGCGAAGGACAAATAGGATCTCCAACTTCCTTTAGTCTCGAGATTTAGATTGCCTGAAGTTTTTATTAGCTTCGCTTTTTTTTTATTATTATGGTCTTGCCATTTTACGCTTGGAGCTATGAGCATAGAGACCCTACTTCCGCGTGCGTCCTTCACTCCCATCTCTAATCCAGCCAACAAGCGTTGCCCTCCCCCATCGAGAGCAGTATTGAATGGCATCTGTTGTCCGATTCTTTTTTGCTGGTCATAGAACTCAATCTCGCCGTTAAGCTCTTGTTGCGATTTTTTCTCAATGTTTTTCAAAGTAGAGTATAGCTCTAGCATGGGTTTGAGGTAAAATATTGTAGCCCCATTTTTGTAAGCATTAGCGAAGAGTCCCTCGATTCCGATTTGAGCTTCTGGCAGTATTTGCCATTGGCTATTTTTGACTTTTCCCAGCTTTTGTTGCCAATAGTTTATGGCGATTTTTGCATCTGCGTTGCTGTAGAGACCAGCGCCGAGGTATCTTTGCCATCCCATTGTTACGGAGCTATTGAGCAAGTCTTGCCTTAGTTTTTCGCTTTGGGCTATTCCAGTTTCTGGGATGGAGTTCTGATTTTCTCTGACGGCGCCTCTCCATAAAACACTTACTTCCCATTTTGCGTTTCCGCGTTTGTCTACGACGAAGTTACCAGCATTTTCGTATAGAATTTCTGGCAACAAGGAAGCATCTGCTCGAGGTTTATCGTACAACTCGCGCTGTTGTTGCAGCGCAATGTTAGCGTATCCGTTTCGCGAGAAATGTTCTATTTGAGCGAAATCATTGAGTCTTGTAGGAGCGTATGTTGAGAAGATATCGACCCCCTGCCCATAGTCATATAGATAATCTCTATCGCCTATAAAGTGGTATTTAGCATTAGCGCGCAGCCCTTTAGGGGCGAGCCAAGAACCTTTAGCATAAGCGAGGAATTTCGCTTGGGCTCCGCTACCTATTTCAGCGTGAGGAAAGCTAACCCCAGTATTAAGAGAAATAAGATTGTTACTATCTTTAGAGTATTTTGTTTTTTTACGCGCGCTTTCAACAGGCTGGCTTTGATTTTCACTTATCTCACCATCGGAGTTTTTTTTTGTTTTGGTTTTTTTTTCTCCGCCGAAAGCAAAAGCGGTTCGTAGTTCTATCCTGCTTGTGTCTTTTCCAGTTGTTGCAAATTTAGGTATGTATGTTGCGTCGAAACTTTTATGCGGAGCCCAAAACATGGGAATAGCAATGGAATATCCATTTACACCGCCTAAGCTGTATGTTGGAGCTAGGAATCCGGAAGCTCTTTGTCCGTATCGAGGATAAGAAAAATAAGGAGTATAAAAGATAGGAGCGCCATATATACTTACACGCGCATTATGCATGTGCACGCGTGCGCTGGGCTTTAGGTATTTTTTATTTTTAAAATTTTCAAAATGCACTTTAGAGGCGTCGATTCTCCATATAGGTGCGAACGATGATTTTTTTTTTGTTTTTTGTTTTTATTTATCTTTTGATTTTTAATTTCAATTTTAGCTTTTCTATCTGCGCAAATAGGACACTTTGTATAGCGCACTTTGTATAGTATCCAATCTTCTTTTTTATTTTTTCTTTTTTTTATTTCGAAGTTACGAGCAGTAAAGCCTCCATTTACATTCAAACTGCGTAGGCTTATATTTTTCCCTGTTAGATAATCTATATTACGATTTGTTTCGATATTTTGAAAAAATATTAAATAATTTGATTGCAATTGCAATAGGCCTTTTCCTACTTGTTTTTTATTATTATTTTTGTCTTTCTCTTGCTGCACAGAGAAAGGTCCGCCTTGTGCGCGAATAGCGCCATTTTTTTCGTTATAAGTAATTGCATCGCTGAACAGCATATCTATTCCATTTTTATTTTTAATATATAGGCGCACTTTACCCTCTGCGCTAATTTTTTTTAGTTTTCTATCGTATTCGATAGTATCTGCCCACAAGACATTATTTTCGCTTTCTATTTTTTCTATATCATTTAATGTTTGCGCTTGTGCTGTTCCTGCATATATTTTGAATAACAAAAATAAATATATTAATATCGAGTGCTTTACTAAGCTCATCATATTTTTTACAACTTGTATCTATATGAATAGCCGCTGCGTTCGCACGCTAAGTGCAGCTGCGCAACAAAATGCAAGAGGTAGCCCGAAAGTAGGTAAGACAGCAGGCAAGCTAGCGGCGCCGACTTGTGTCCACAGAATATGCTGTAATAATTTGACTGCACAAGGCAAAAATATGACTAGTAGTACTAGCTGCATTCCAGTGCCTCTTGGTGTCAAATATAGAGCGACAGCATAGGCGATGAGTCCAAAGGCAATATATGTTAGTGGTAAATGTATAAAGAATAAAGCTCTGTCTAAGAAGGGTCGTACTGATCGTTCATTTATTCGCGCCTCTGTATATGCTGCGGGTAGGTTATATATTGATATTTCTCTTGCGCTTTCTTGTAGCACGTTTGCCAAAGCGATCATGTCTGTTTCGACTGGGAAGGTTTTTTTTTCAGATATTTTTTGGGCTCCCGAATTATCTTTTCTTTGGTTTTTTTCTAGTGTCCAAGCATTTTTGGTAATTTTTCCTCTTTCTGCGCTATAGATAGCTTGCAAATTAAAAGAGTTATCTAATAATAGAACTCTTGCGCCGCCATATATTAGTCCGTTGCTTGTGTTATAATTTTTTGCAAATAGTATGAGCTGTTCTCCGTTTTGATTTTTTCGTACGAGTCTTATATCTTTCTGCTGAATTCTAACCTCGCTAGCGAAAGGAGCAATTACGAAGACCTGCAGCATTCCGAAGATAGCCCCCGCGCCGATGATAGTTTTTATCAATACTTTAGTAGCCCCCATTAGCCTTATTTGTTGTAGCTCTCTTGATCTACTCAATGCCCAGAAAGTTATTATGGATCCTGCGTATCCAGCGTATGCCATTGTTTCGTTGAGGTATTCAGGTAGATCGTCGAGTCTGGTTAAAAGTGCGTCTATCAGAGTTGCGTGACTTGTTGATCCTCCTCTTGACATGACAATTTCTATGACTCCGATGGAGAAGACTATAGTTGTCAAGAAAAGCCAGAAGTCGAACATACGAGCCAAGAATTTTTTTATCAGGTATAAGCCGAGTTTAGAAATCATATTTATTATCAGCGTTTAGAAGATATTAATAAGGATGTAGCGAAGACTATTGCGCTTAGCATAAAGACGAAGAAAGTTGCGATACCTCCTTGACTAGAGATTGTCACGGCGCTTATATGTGCTGCGCTATAGCCAATTATTGCGACAAAGACGCAAGGTCCGCGCAATTTTGGCATTGCTCGCAAGGGTAACCTCAAGCATATTGCCAAGACTATTGTAACGAATATGAGAGGTAGCAACGGATATGCGAATCTCAGCATCAACTCTCGCCTAGATAGATATGCTATCTCTAATTCTTTTTTCGAGCTTTTAGCGTCATCTGCTTTTGCGACTCTTTGAAATAGTATAGTGCTAGGCACCTCGTCTCTAGTCCATATTTTTTGCAACCTTCCAACCCATCCTTTTTTAGGAGTTATCAATGCTTCGAATCCATATAGGAATTTTTCAAAATTTATTATATGTAGCTGGGCGCCATCTTTCCGCCATATAGCGCCATCTCTCGCCTCGAGCATTACGCCCCCCTCAGTGCGCAGGACTTTTCCGTATCGAGCGACCATTAGTATCTGGCTATTTTTATCTTTAATATCGAATATAATATTTTGCATACTTGAATCGCTTGTTTTTTTTTCGATCCATATTGTGCTATTGCTTGTTATACGAATGAAAGTTTTTGGTTCTGTGTATAGGAGCAGCCTATCTGCCTTCAGGATATTGAGTCTTGTATAGTATGCACGCGCTGATAGTGGAGCTAGCCAAATTGTAAAGATGAGAGTTATTGTAGCGCAAACACAACCGAAGAGAACGAACTGCTTCTGCAAGCATTTATTTTTATATCCTAGTGATAGAGCTCCGAGCAGCGATTTTTCTTGATGCAGTTTTTTGATAGTATAGAAAGCGGCGACTGCTACGGCGATGGGTATGAAGTAGCTTACATGCATTGGCAATCCGACGATGCAGGTCCATACTACGGCGGAGAGGACTTGATTATTATCGGAAATGAGAGTGCTATAGCGTAGGACCAGCAATGACCAGAAAATCAACAACAGGCTAGCCAGAGCGATCGAGAAGATTCGCACGAGCAAAGAGAGAATATGGCGATCAATAACCTTGAGCATGCGTGAGATGTATTTTAGCAGGCTTATGTGCCTATTTGGTGCCTAAATTATAGAGCATATGCTAAAGATTTGCTAAAGGTAAGAATAAAAGTAGCGTTATTAAAAGCATTAGTATGTGTTTTTCTGAAGCGACTTGCTAAAGGCTTTCTACTAGGATAGGAACAAGGGCGAGATGTGGTCACTGCTGTGTCTCGCGAATCGACGAGACTATTGCCGAAGTAGCTCAGCGGTAGAGCAACTGATTCGTAATTAGTAGGTCGGGAGTTCAAATCTCCCCTTCGGCATCGCACCTACGAATGAGCATATGGCTATCACTTTATTAGAGATTATGGACTATTCGGCTGTCAAACAAAATAGCGATATTCCAGCTAGTGCCTGGCACTCTCCGATTTTCATCGCCTTAGGTAGCAATCTTGGAGATCGAGCGAACAACCTGCGACTTGCCTGCTCGACGCTAGAGACTTGCGCGAGCATTTCAATCACGAAACGCTCTTGCCTTTATAGCAGTCTGTCGATGTATGATATTGAGCAGCCTGATTTTCTCAACATGGTTTGCGAGTGCGTAACGCTACTGGAGCCGCTTGACTTGCTAGCTGTTTTACAGAGCATAGAGATTAGACTAGGCAGGTTACCGCGAGCCAAAAATATTACCAGGCGTTTTGCGGCGCGCCCAATTGACCTCGACATAATTTACTACGAGGAGCTAGTTTTTTCGGATAATATTTTAGAGATTCCGCATCCGCGTTTATACGAGCGTCCTTTTGTGCTCAATCCGCTATGTGAGCTTGCGCCCGACTTTCAAGACCCGTTGCGTGAATGTTCAGTTTCCAGCTTGCGTCTCGCCTTGCAAGAGCGGGGTAGCAAAGACGAGGCGCTTAGATTGTAGTTTAGATTATAAATTTGGCTAATGATTATGTATGGAACCAATGCTTACGAGTGACCCTATTGTTATAGTTTCGGCGCGGCGCACGCCGATCGGCAGTTTCCAGGGCAGGCTTTCAGGACTTTCTGCATCTAGTTTAGGAGCGAGCGCGATTTCAGCTTGTTTGCAGGATCTCGAGCTACAGGGTTTAGATCTACAAAAGCACGACTTTTTTGCAGAGGCTTTGCTAGGTTGCGTTTTGAGCGCGGGACAAGGTCAAGCTCCAGCTCGCCAAGCTGTACTATCTGCTGGACTACCGACTAGCGTTGGAGCGACGACGATCAACAAGATGTGTGGCTCTGGATTACATGCGGTTATTCTTGCTTGCAATATTTTGCGAGCGCAAGATCGAGATGCGATTATCGCTGGTGGAATGGAGAGCATGAGCGGTGCGCCGTATCTATTACCGAAGGCTCGATCTGGATTACGCATGGGTCATGGGGAGGTTATTGATCATATGCTGCGCGATGGTTTAGAGGATTCGTGCGAGGGTTTGCAGGATGGCTTGCAGGATGGCTTGCAGGAGACCTTGCAGGGGAAAAGGGAAGTTAGAGGCACGAGAGCAGGCAAGAGCATGGGCTTTTTTGCGGAGGAGACTGCCCGAGAAGCTGGTATTACACGCAAGGAGATGGACGATTTTTCGATACGCTCTGTCGAGGAGGCGCGCCGAGCGAACGAGGATGGTAGTTTTTCTAAAGAGCTAGTTCCCGTTTCGCTGAGCACTCGCAGCGGCGAGACTTTTTGCGTTGAGCAAGACGAGCAACCATTCAAATCGCAGCTAGACAAGATAGCTAAAATGAAAGGAGCTTTTGTAGCGAATGGCAATGTCACGGCGGCGAATTCTTCGTCGATTTCTGATGGAGCTGCGGCATTAGTTTTGACGCGTCGTTCTTTTGCGGAGCAGCAAGGATGGTCATCTCTTGCTCGTGTGGTTGCGAGCTCCTGTCATGCGCGCGAGCCGCAGCGTTTCACTCTTGCTCCGATCGAAGCTTTACGCAAGCTCAGTGCTGCTTGTGGCTGGCGACTGGAGGATGTTGACTTATTCGAGATCAACGAAGCATTTGCGGTAGTTGCTTTGGCTACTATGGTTGAGTTAAAGATTCCGCTATGTAAGGTTAATGTCAATGGTGGCGCTTGTGCGCTTGGTCATCCTATTGGAGCCTCTGGCGCGCGTATTTTGGTAACTTTACTTTCTGCCTTGCGCGCTCGTTCGCTGAGTCGAGGCATGGCTGCGATATGTATCGGAGGTGGCGAGGCTCTTGCGCTTGCGATTGAGTTAGAGCGCGGCTAGGTTGATTTAGGTATCGCGTGGCAGAGGCTCGGTGTCCTTAGCTAACAGGTCATAGTAAGCGGTATAAATATAGTTGACCTCGCGACCATCCTTACGCTTTGTGATGATACCGAGTTTCTCTAGTTTATCGACTGCACTTTTAGCAGTAGGCGAGCTAATGCCTAACTTCAAGATTTCTTGTCGTACTATTATCGGTTCTTTCTTTAATAGGTTGTGTATTCTAGCGAGCGTCTGCGCGCCGGATGATTTGTCTATTTTCCTATCATTATCTTTAAAGAGATCGAAAACCTTAAGCAAGGTATCGCAACAATCATCTGCAGTTACTGCCAAACCTTCGAGGAAGAATTTCAGCCATGGCTCCCAAGCTCCCTGCTCGCGTACCTTTTGCAGATGGTCATAGTACTGCGTTCGGTTTTTTTTAAAATAGAGACTAGGATAGAACACGGCTTCTTTGAGCAAGCCAACCGAATACAAATACAACAAGATGAGCATACGTCCGACTCGCCCATTGCCATCGAGAAAAGGATGAATGGTTTCGAACTGCGCGTGTAACAAACCAGCCTTTATCAAGTAAGGTAGATTGTCTGTTGAGTTTATGAACTGTTCCAATTCGCCAAGCAAATCTGGAATACGACTATGCAAAGGCGGGACATATAGCGCATTACCTGGGCGCGAACCGCCAATCCAATTCTGCGAGCGGCGAAAAGACCCTCGTTCAGAAGATACCAGCAATTTTTGATGAATTTCGCATAGCAAGCGTCCAGAAATAGGTAAGTTTGATAACTGCTTTCTACCGTACTCCAAAGCTTCCGTAGCGTTTAGGATTTCCATCCAATCTCGTATAAACTCTTTACCTTTTTTCAATTCTTGGGTTGGCTCTTTTTGCAATACCTCGTGCATAGAAAACTGCGTCCCTTCGATATGCGACGAGATCAATGCTTCTTTACGAATATAAACATTCTGTAGCAAGTGTCTTTCGGGCAAAATTTTAGTAGCCGTTTCCAGACGCCCCAATGCGATGCTCGCGCGCTCTTGCTCACGCGCCAACTCGCCAAGCCTAATCGGTTCGTCGCGTGGCGGAAAGCAAGGCGGCACGAACGAGTTCACAGTTTCCGACCCCACGGAGCTTGTTATCTCGTATCTTCCCTCGCGCGTAGTCGAAGGTTCTATAGCTGGCGGTATAGGCATAAAAAATAATGAAAGAAAAACCCAAATTTCTTTCACTATCCCAAAAGATAATGAAAGAAAACCTTCAATTTCTTTCATTATCTTTTCATATGAGTTTCGCCATCGGAGTGGCAGGATTTGAACCTGCGGCCCCTGCCTCCCGAAGGCAGTGCTCTACCGGGCTGAGCTACACTCCGCGAAGTATTTTCTCTTGAGTAAATATGTTTCTGCAGTGTTCGAGTATCTTGCGTTTAGAATATACTACGCTATGCCTGCAAGATGTATCGCCAAGTTAGCTTGGTATTATGCTTATTGCTCTATGAGTGCCTTATGAGTGCCTTATGAGCTACGAGATTTTTTCGGAAATAGTTTATCCGAGTGCCTGTTTTTCTTTTTGCGTATTTTGTTCTTTGTCTTTAGTTTGAGTTTCACTTTTTTTATTTTGTATAGTTTTTTCGAGTTCTTTGTCGCTGATTCGATTTCCTCTGAGTCCTTGAGACAAGTGGACATTTATATCGATGAGTATTTGCAGTTTCTCGCCTATGGGATCGTTTAGGAATTCATTACTGTGCTTATCGATGAAGGAGCATAGTGTAAGTAGGTTTCCGCGTAACTCTGGCTCTATTTCTGTATCTTCAGAAAGCAGAGAGGATTGTATTATGGTCCATGCGCGCCAATTCAAGCGCACGACTTCGAGCAGAGCCATTAAGTCTTCGGGGTTTTCTTTTCTGGCTCTTTCCAATCGTTTTGCGAGCTCCAAGAGAGCCCAAGCCTCGACTTCCCTTCCGCCTGCGCCGGATGCTGCGAAGCGTTCGGTTTCTTCGTAGGGGTTTAGATTCATCTTTTTTCTGCTACTTCGGCAATTCTTTTTTGAGAGTATTTTATATTATTTTTTTTCTTTTTATACATTTTAGCATATATACATATATTTTGTTAATAGAAGGGTTTACAAGATATTAGCGAGACTTAGACTATTTCTTGTTTCGATAGTCTGCAATGTAGCGGAGAATTGTTGAGCTAATGCTGATAGTTCTACGCCGGCTTGAGTAGTATCTGCGGCGGTTATTCTATCTACGAGAGTTTGTGTAGTTAGTTGTACTTCGAGCTGCCTTTCTTGAGCGACTTGCAGAGTTGCGACGACTCTAGCGGCGCTTTGTCTGAGTCTTCGCAATCCAGTTACCGAGCTATCCAAGTATCCTTCTGCGTTGTTTAGCAGAGCCCGCCTATCATCTATCTCAGCGGGAGTAAGCTGGAGTGCTCTTTTGATTAATCTAACGGCGAGAAGCAGTTGATTTATGGGTTCTGCATTGCTAGATGCTCCGTATTCTATGATCTGCCTATCTTCGACCTGCAGTACGCTAGTCAAATGAGCTGAATATACCACTTGCCCTGTATTACCTATAGGAACGTCGAGTGCATCTTTGTCGTGATCTGCGAGCGAGTTGCTATTATTCAGTAGCAAGTTTCTTTCAATAAAGGTTTGGTAATCGGCTGCGGCTGCAACGGGCAGAGGCGGATCAGCGAGATTTACGAGATTTCGCACTGGTGGAGCTTCTGCGTATCTTCTTCCGGCGAAGATGTATCTTTCGCCTACTTTTGTATTGAGCAAAGTTTGCATAGCGCGCAACCTATTATCGAAATCACCTTGCCCATTATCGTTCTGCCATTTTTCTACATTGAGACCTGGCTGTAGACCTTCGCGCACTATTTGTAGCAAGGGTTCGATGTATCCTTGCAAGCCTTCGACTCTATTAGCGCCGATCGAGTTTGCTTCTGCTGGTCGCAATGCGATCTCGTATGCGTTTGTTATGGCCAGGACTTTATTGATTCGAGTTCCGTCTTTTTTTGCTCTTTCGACTGTGCGTTGGTATGTTAGTACTTCGGAGAGCTGAGTACGGTATGCGGAGAGCTCTGGGAATCTTCGCCCATTTACGAGCCGATCGCTAGTCAGACGATATTGCGTGCTTTTTTCCGCAAGATTTCTTAGAGATTCGAAGTTTGAGGCGTAATGGCTTGTGCGGTTACTGATGTATGCCATGTTTATTCCTCTCTAGCGATTACATGATTACTCCGTGATATGAGGAGCAAGAATAGTGCCAAGTTTGCGAAATATTCTTGCGCAATATTATTTTTATGGATTAACAATTATCGAGTCTCTCTTTTTTCACATCGCTTGACTTAATCTCCATCGCGGTTTAGAACATTGACTTATGAAAGTCAGCTCTTCTTTAAAGACTTTGAAGTCGCGTGATCGTTATTGCCAGGTTGTGAGGCGACGTGGTCGTCTTTATGTTATCAACAAGCGTAACCCTCGCTTTAAAGCCCGCCAGGGGTAACCCTAGGGGGTGTAACCCCAGGGGTAGCAGAAGGGGTAGCAGAAGGGGTAGCAGAAGGGGTAGCAGAAGGGGTAGCTAGGGGTAGTTGCTAGGGGGTAAAACTTAGGGAGTAGCCGCCAGAGAGAGGGGCTATCCAAGAAGGGTAACCGCCAGAGGGGGCTAACGACCCGTATATTAATTCAATCGGCTGACTGCTAAGTTGAAAATGGAATGTTCTATAGTATAACGCGACGCGTTGTCGAGTTTTGGGCTTGGCTTGGTGGAGCTTTACTGATTTTCGTATCGGCGATGACAGCGGTTAGCGTTTTGGGACGCAGTTTGCTTGCGAGCCCTGTGCTTGGTGATTTTGAAATAACGGAGCTATGTTGCGCGATGGCGATATTTATGTTTTTCCCATTAGCGCAATGGCATAACGAACATACGATAGTCGACATTTTCACGCAAAACACGAGCCCTTTGTTCAAGCGCATCTGTCGCAAAGTTGGTGAGTTTATCTTGCTAATCACTGCGTTAGTTTTGTTATGGCGCATGACACTAGGCGCGCTAGAGTTAAAGCAGGCTGGCGAGGTAACGATGATTTTAGGTCTGCCGCGTTACCTTTCTTTTCCGTCGATTCTTATATCCTTGTTTCTACTATCTATAGTTTTGTTGCTACAGCTACTGGGGCTAGCGAGCAAAGGAAGTGCTAGAGACTTGTAGAGGTAGTATGGTAGTTGTTTTTGTCCTGCTTTTATTACTGCTTTTGCTATTGCTGCGTATACCAGTAGCGGTAGCGATGCTATCGAGCGCCGCACTTGGCTTTGCGTTACTAGGCTCGCTGGGTCACCTTCTTTCTTACTTAAAGACGGCTGCGTTTTGGCAATTTTCTTCGTATGACTTATCGGTTGTACCTCTATTCATATTGATGGGTCAATGCGCGGCGAAGTCTGGCTTGAGTCATAGTCTTTTTCGAGCTGCGAAATCGCAGCTGGGACATCGTTCTGGAGGCATAGCTATGGCGGCGATAGCTGGCTGCGGAGGTTTTGCTGCGATGTGTGGCTCGTCTCTTGCGACGGCTGCGACGATGGGACGCATCGCCCTACCGGAGTTACGCAAGAATAATTACGAAGGAGGATTTGCGGCGGCTACTCTCTCGATAGGTGGCACTTTGGGTATATTGATCCCGCCGTCGATCGTTCTGGTAATATTTGCGATCATCACGGAGTCGAACATATCGAAACTATTTGTAGCTGCATTAGTGCCTGGGATACTAGCTGCGTGCTTATATATGCTAGTTGTTTTTCTATACGCGCGTATTAACCCGGAGAACGCGCCGCGAGCGCGAGGTTGTAGTAGGCAAGAGAAGTTATCGGCGTTGGTCGGTGTTTTGCCTGCTTTTTTTACTATCGGAGTTGTTATAGGAGGTTTGTATCTAGGCTGGACTACGCCTACGGAGGCAGCTGCGGTTGGCA
>JABAAS010000130.1 GCA_014238625.1 Alphaproteobacteria bacterium
GTTTGAGTGGCGAGGTTGCGCTTCGTCATGGCTATCGCGGTTGTAACCATGCGGTAGTAAGCGCGTGTGCGACTGGTTCGCATGCGCTAGGCGAGGGGGGGCGTTTGATCATGTGTGATTCGGCGGATGTTATGATAGTTGGAGGTTCTGAGGCGACGGTTACGGAATTGAGTTTCAGTGCATTTTGTGCTTCACGAGCGATGTCGGTAGGCTTTAACGCTGCTCCGCATTGTGCTTCTCGTCCTTGGGATCGCGCTCGAGATGGCTTTGTGATGGGTGAGGGAGCGGGCGTTTTGGTATTAGAGGAGTATTCGCACGCGCGTAAGCGAGGTGCGCGAGTATATGCTGAGTTATGCGGTTATGGTTCTACTTGTGATGCGTATCACATCACGGCCCCTGATCCGTCTGCACGCAGTTCGTATATGTCGATGTTGCATGCGTTTAAGCAGTCTGGCTTTAGCGTTGAGGATGTTGGCTACGGCAATGCGCATAGCACCTCGACTCCGCTTGGTGACGACATAGAGTTGCGTATGATCGAGCGCTTGTATGGTGGTTGTGCTAATGGATTGAGTATATCGTCGACGAAGTCGTCCCTTGGTCATAGCCTAGGAGCTACGGGAGCGATCGAGGCGATATTAGCTATATGTGCTTTGCGCGCTGGTGACATGCCGCCGACTTTGAATTTGGAGGAGCCGTCGTTGGAGAGTTCGATCGACCGCCTTGCTTTGCGTGGTAAGAGCAAGGATTTACGGGCGGTATTTTCGAATTCGTTTGGCTTTGGTGGCTCTAATGTTTGCTTGGTCTTTGGCAAATGCTAGAGCGCCGAGTATTGATGCTCTAAGTATTAGTGGTATCCAGTGCGCCCGAAGTTAGTATATCAGGGCGTTGGGGCTATTTTGGCTAGATTAGTTTATGCGGATTAATTTTTTTTTTTGCGCTTGGAAGCAAAAACGATGCTTTAGTGGCGTTGCGCTTGAATGAGCCTTTTTCTATGTGCGCTATGTGCTAGCGCTTTTTAGCACGACTTTACGGGAGGATAAGAGGATGGTTACAATACACGGAAGAAATTCTGGCACACATATTCATGGTAGCGACGGGAATGATAGATTATATGGCAATGGTGGCAACGATACGATTCATGGCTGGGGTGGCGAT
>JABAAS010000131.1 GCA_014238625.1 Alphaproteobacteria bacterium
TAGCCTCATCAAGAAAACGCTCACCATTATAAGTCGTCATCAATACGCTCAAGCGGGGGGGAGACATCCTATTTACCTAAACGCACTGTTAGCCGAACCCAAAAAAAATTCAAAGAGAAAATAAAATCAATATAAAAAGCTCTCAATAAATAGCGGAAAAAATATATATACTCTCCGTAACGCAAACACCCTCGAGCAACAACTAGACAAGGCAGGCAACCCTCAGGGTGAAAAGGATCATACGAAAGCACCCTATTTAAACGAGTGAAAAAAACTTGACGGCCTTCCTCTCTACTAGGTAAATGATTGATTGAACAAAGAAAAAATCTATCCTCAAGTCTTTTACGCTCCTTCGATGATATAGATAGAGAAGATAGTGATAGCTCTTTCGCATCCGCAAGAGGATCCGATAAACCTCGAACTCGACACTCGGACGAGTATCTAATCAAAAGCTGTACTAATATATGCTCACTAGATTTCTTACTTTGAGTAATAGAAGAAACATGACGGCGGTAAAAATATAAACGCTGCGGTAAATTCTCTAATACACAACCATAACAATCAAATAAACGCAAACATAAATCATCGTCCTCGCTAAACGGAAATATCTCATTATAACCTCCAAGCGCACGCACAGCAGCAGTGCGATACACCAATGTAGGATGTAGCAAGGGGTAAATACCTTTACCCATAAGATACCCGATCCTCTTGCGACCTCGGGCAAAATCGATATTATACTTCCTATCTTTTATTATACTTCCATGCTCGTCGATATTAAAACCGCGGCAGCCTAACATATAAATATCCTCGTGCTTATCCATATAAGCAACCTGCTCCGCAAAACGACTAGGGGCGCAAATGTCATCACAATCCATACGTGCTACCAATGCCGCTCGCACCTCGCGCAAACCTATATTCGCAGCTCGCGGGATGCCAATATTCTTGTCTAAAAAAATGCCTTGCACTCGCGTGTCATAGGCAGCAAAAGAGCGGATGATCGAAGCACTGCTATCATTAGAGCCATCGTCAACTATGATAAACTCAAAATCAGTAAACGTTTGCTCTAAAACCGAGACGATAGCCTCATCAAGAAAACGCTCACCATTATAAGTCGTCATCAATACGCTCAAGCG
>JABAAS010000132.1 GCA_014238625.1 Alphaproteobacteria bacterium
AAGAATCAAAATCTAGTTTATTGTCGGGACGCCGTGGCTTGATCATGGGGGTTGCTAACGAGCGTTCTATTGCTTGGGGTATCGCATCGATGTTGCACGCGCATGGCGCTGAACTTGCTTTCACCTATCAAGGTGAAGTTTTAGAAAAGCGAGTGCGTCCTCTGGCTGAGCGCGTTAACTCTGACAAAGTTTTTGCGTGCGATGTTACGGACTCTTCCTCGATAGAGAATCTTTTCTCCAAGCTTGCTGAGGTTTGGAGCGATGGCTTTGATTTTATCGTCCATGCTATCGCTTTTGCTGATAAGGAGGAGCTACGCGGACCATATCTGCAGACCTCGCGCGAGAATTTTTTGAACACGATGAATATCTCTTGCTACTCGTTTACTTCGGTTTTGGCTCATGCGCAGGATTCCTTGCGCGATGGAGGGGCTGCTCTGACTTTAACTTACTACGGAGCGGAGAAGGCTATTCCGAACTATAACGTTATGGGTGTAGCGAAGGCTGCTTTAGAGGCGAGTGTTCGTTATCTAGCTGCGGATTTGGGGCCTAGAGGTATTCGAGTTAATGCTATTTCGGCGGGGCCTATCAAGACACTCGCGGCATCTGGTATTGGCTCGATGGGTCTGATGTTAAAGTGGAACGCGCTGAACGCTCCTTTGCGGCGTAATGTTGCGCAGGAGGAAGTCGGTGGTGCTGCGGTGTTTTTATTGTCGCATCTCGCGAGAAGCGTTACTGGCGAGATAATGTATGTTGATTGTGGATACAACACAACGGGTATGTTGCCCTTATCGTCTGTCTCCGCCGCGCGTGCGCTACTCGAGGAGGTTCAGTAGCGGCGAGAAATGATGCTTGCGTATTATGTCTTTTAACAGCTTCGGGCGCGTTTTGCGTTACACAAGCTGGGGTGAGAGTCATGGTATCTCGGTTGGCTGTGTCGTAGACGGGGTTCCTCCTCGCATAGACTTGCAGGAGGAGGATATACAGCAAGATATTGAGCGCAGGCGCTCTGGTCTTTCGCGTCATACATCGCAACGGCGCGAGGGAGATAGGGTGAAGATTCTTTCCGGCGTTTTTGAAGGCAAAACCAGTGGCACTCCGATAGCTTTA
>JABAAS010000133.1 GCA_014238625.1 Alphaproteobacteria bacterium
CCCTTACATTATCATTTCTACCAATACTAACGCTATACTTATCAGTACCTCTGCATTCCCGCATCTCAATATACAACGAAGCCGAAATCGTGACGTTCTTCCAAGCCTGATAGTCATAAATAAAAAGCGCAGGATAACCCGTTCTTCTAAAGTGCGAAAAGTCATAAAATGCAAGCAATCTATACAACTTCGTCGCTGTGATAGGTTTAGAAAACCTATCCTTGTGCTCCTTCGCAAGATAACAAATCGTATTATTAAGAATAAGCCTTCTATCACCTTCCATAATCTTAAATTCTAAATTATTCTATATTATTATAAGTTACCAGATAGCCGATAATTATACTCTCTTTATTAGAATTTGTCAATAGATTATTCGCAAAAACAACAGCGCAGCTAGGCGTATCTTAAGGTAGGAGGACTATCTTGCCGACGAAGTCCTTGCGTAAAAATGCTCTCTGCGCTTCGTGAATCTCAGCTAAAGGAAAGGTGCGCGCGACTAACGGTCGTAACTGCTCGCGTTCTAAATAACCCAATAAACGCGGAAATATATCGCGTCCCTGCGCCGTACAGCCATAAAATACTAAATCCTGCAGATATAACTGGCGCAAGTCCAATGATACTATCGGACCGCCTATCGCACCAGATACCGCATAACGACCACCACGACGCAAAACTCGCAACAAGTCCATCCACTCGCCACCGTTAGTAATATCGCCGCCAACCAAGTCTATAACCACATCGAGCGAATCCTCCGCTATACTCTCGCGAAGTGGATGCCCTCGCTCAATATAGCGATGCGCACCACGCTCGCATACAGCATCCCCCTTGCCCGCACCAACTAACGCCGTTACATCCGCTCCTCGCAAGCGCGATAACTGCACCGCAGCAAGTCCTACCCCGCCAGACGCTCCCGTTACTAAAACCTTCTCGCCAGCACTAACCCCCGCACGCGAAACCATGCCCTCAGCAGTCGAATAAGCACACGGAATCGCCGCTAACTCGCTATCCGATAAACGCGAACTTATCGCATGCGCCTCGCTCGATCTAAGCGAAACATATTCCGCATAACAGCCGTTCATCTCAGAGCCTAAACACGCACTGCGCGT
>JABAAS010000134.1 GCA_014238625.1 Alphaproteobacteria bacterium
AACCTCGCGCTTGCGCGCCCATTGCGCTTGCATCGACTAGGATATCGCTACCATATTCTTTTTTTAATCGAAAGACTCGACGCTCTGATCCTGATTGTGGCAGTAATTGAGTTTGCGCTTTATCTCTGTAGTTTTCGCGCAAGGTAGCTTGCAAGGCAACCATTTGCGGCAAGGGTTCCTCCTGCGCTCGTTCAGCCACTTTGCTCCAGCTAGCCAGCTTGTGGCTTCATTTTTATTGCTGCGATGGGAATTTCCGGCAGACTTGTGCGACGCTTTTTGTTTTTTTGCGTAGCAGGTTTTTTCTCGTCTCGTTGTAGCTTTTTGCCTGCCAGCAAGTTTTTGATATCATCACCGCTCAAGGTTTCGTATTTCAGCAGTGCTTTGGCGAGAGAATGTAACTGCTTACTATTTTTCTTCAAAATTTTCGAGCAAGCCGTATAAGCTATATCAATTAGCCGCCGCGATTCTTTATCGATGGCGTTTGCAGTAGCTTCGGATATATTTTGTTGTCGAGCGATGGAATGGCCTAGGAAGACTTCTTCTTGGTTTTCTTGGTAACGGATCGGGCCTAGTTCCTTCGACATGCCCCACTCTGTCACCATCTTTCTAGCGATAGCGGTTGCCTGTTGAATATCGCTTGATGCGCCAGTCGTTATCTTGTGATCGCCGAAGATCATTTGCTCGGCGATTCTTCCCCCCATAGCGACGATCATATTTGCCTCGAGTTGGTCTTTCGCCATAGAGATATGGTCTCGATCTGGCAATCGCATAACCATCCCTAGTGCTCGTCCGCGCGGTATTATAGTTGCTTTATGTATCGGATCGGAGGCTGGGCAATGTATGGCTGCGATAGCGTGTCCGCTTTCGTGGTATGCGGTTAGCTTTTTCTCTTCATCGGACATTACCATCGACTTTCTCTCGCTTCCCATCATTACCTTGTCTTTCGCGTCTTCTAGCTCTTGCAATGTCACGAGTCTTTTGTTGCGTCTAGCCGCCAGCAGCGCCGCTTCGTTGATCAGATTAGCGAGGTCTGCGCCGGAGAATCCGGGGGTTCCTCGTGCGATTTGCCTTGTGTTTACATTTGG